>JAJZIF010000067.1 GCA_021810735.1 Acidobacteriota bacterium | reverse complement strand
TACTACCCGCCGTGTACTGTCTCTTGCTGATCTTCAGGCTCTTATCGAACGTCGCAAGATCCTGCTTCGCAAAGCGCAGCTTCGATTCCGCATAAACGACATGAATAAATTGTGCGGCCACGTCGTAACGCAACCTGCGCTCATCGTTGCTCACCAGCGACCTGGTTACGGTAGTCGCAGCGTGTGCAGCGTTCATCCGCGCCTTGCGCTTGCCGTACAACTGGAAGTCGTAGCTGACTCCGGCGTCGAATTCCGATGTATTGTTCAGCGTGTCCGAATTGAGATTCTTCGGGGAGAAAAACGGGATGAACAACGCATCTGTGTCGAAGACCGGGTTTGGCCGCAATCCCGCCGTGATCTCGTTCGCTTTGCTCTGCGAAATTAAGGTCAGGTCAGCCTGCAACGTGCGGTTATGCGCAAGCGCCATCTGCTCTGCCTGCTCCAGCGTGATACGGACTTCCGGCTTCGACGGCGAAGCCTGTGCGGCGGCGACTCCAGTACCGAGAACGGCGAGCATCACGAGACCGCTCGCTCCATGTACGAAACGGATCAGATCAGATCGATTTGTGAACACGTCCCTCCTCAAATCCAAAGTACGTGCAGGCCGCACCTAACTAACTGAAGTGCCCTGCAGTGTCTTACTTCGTGCGAGGTGTTTTAAAGCGGGTGCACTGCGGCATAATGATCAATCAGCGCGCCGGGAAACCTTCCGCGCAAGTGAATCGAGCAATCGTCCGGGGTGCCAGTTCTGTTCCGGGACCGTGGTCTGGGAGCATCCAACAATGCGACACAATTCCCTCCCTGACAATGAGTCAGCTTTGAATTTGCCAAGGCGAATCAGAAATATGCAGCCGTGATTCTGTGGCTGATCAATATACTGGGGACTTGCCTCTTAATGGGCTTCGTGTGGCTTCCAGTTCGGTCAGGATTGCTATTTCTCTGTCCCCGTTTCGGGGATCGGTTTCCAAATCTAGTCCCGGCTCGACCCGTCTGCTAGCCACAACATCCCTATGCTTTTCGTTCAACCAGTATACAGGAACGCTGTTTCAGGCACCACTTCCGGAGCCGGATAGGCAACTCCCGCCTCAAGGCTGGCCATCCAACATCGATGGCACAGCCCGCGAAAGCCTGCTACGCCCTGGAGAAGACATCTCTGATGCGGTGGGAGCTTGAACGCATTTCGGAGTGAGTCTGACGTTCCAGACGACATAACTGGATCTCCCGGCTACCAAGGGTGGAAATGGGCAGTGCGTCTCCTTACCGTCTTCCTTTCGCAATGAATCCTGGATTCAGCAGATTGGGCTTGTTGTAATACATGGGATTTCCTTCCAGATCTGTCACGGTTCCGCCCGCCTCTTCAACCAGGCACTGCGCCGCGGCCGTGTCCCACTCCATTGTCGGCCCAATGCGCGGATAAACATCGGCCACTCCCTCTGCCACCAGGCAGAACTTCAGCGAACTCCCCATGGAAACAAACTCACAATTAGCCGCGTCTCCCGTAAAGCGGCCAATATCCTCTTCGCCGGACCCGTGGGAACGGCTCACGACAACTCGGGTCTTCCCGTTCCCGGATCTCGCCGTCCTGATCTGAGAAACCTGCCCCCGGTCGGCTAGCCAACACCCCGCACCGCGAGCACCATAGTACAACTTGTCGAACACTGGCGCGAAAACCACCCCCAGTATCGGCGCTGACCTCTCCATCAGGGCAATGTTGATCGTGAATTCTCCACTGCGCTTGAGGAATTCCTTCGTTCCATCAATCGGATCGACAAGCCAGAAGTATTCCCATGATTTCCGCTGCTCGAATGGTATCTCCTTCGATTCCTCTGACAGCACCGGCCAATACGGCGCAAGCCGCAGGAGCCCCTTTTCAATGGTGTGGTGCGAGACCAGATCAGCCTGCGTCAACGGTGAGTGATCACTCTTGTATTCAACTGCAGGATTCAATTCGCCGTAGATTTCCATGACTACCTGTCCAGCAGCGCGAGCAAGGGTAACGACCTCGGGGAGCAGTGCAGCCAATTCTTCTTTCTCATTGATATCGATCATGCACATCCTCAGTTGGCTTCGGGTTTGCTCGCCATGCCATGTTCCAGCTTATACAGGATGTGCTCGACACATTGCTCCACCGTGTTATTCACAGTATCCAGTCGAATCTCCGCTGATTCCGGCGGCTCATATTCGCTGTCGATGCCCGTAAAGTTGGTCAGCTCCCCGCGACGTGCCTTGGCATACAACCCCTTGGGATCGCGGCGTTCGCATTCCTCCAGCGGAGTGTCGACATACACTTCGATGAACTCGCCAACCTCAAATCGCGATCGCGCAAGATCCCGCTCGGCCCGGTACGGACTGATGAACGAAACGATGGTTATCAAGCCGGCGTCGACAAACAACCGGGCAACCTCTGTCACCCGGCGAATGTTCTCCACTCGATCTGACTCGGTAAACCCGAGATCGCGGTTCAGCCCATGACGGATGTTGTCCCCGTCGAGCATGTATGTGTGCTTCCCAGCAGCGAACAACCGCTTTTCGAGCATATTCGCAATCGTTGATTTGCCCGAAGCCGATAATCCCGTAAACCACAGGCAAACAGGCTTCTGCAGTTTCTGGCGCGCGCGGGCCGCCTTGTGAATGTCCACTGCCTGCCAACGAATGTTCGCTGCTCGGCGAAGAGAAAAATCAATCATGCCAGCGCCGATGGTCTCGTTCGTCAGCCGGTCAACCAGGATGAAGCTGCCAAGTCGCCTGCAGCGATCATAAGGCTCAAAAGGGACAGGTCGATCCGTCGAAATGTTCACCACCCCGATATCGTTCATCGCCAGCGTTTTGGCCGCTAGATGACTGCCCGTCCTCACATCCACCTGATGCTTGATCGCCGTAATCGTCGCCACCGCCTGGCAGGTATGCAGGTTCAGCAGATAGGAACGTCCCGCAACCAAATGATGGTCGGAAAGGCACAGCACCCTGGCCTCGAACTGTTCGCTCAACTCAAGGGGATCGGAAGAAGCCACGATGACACTACCCCTCGACACATCTACCTCGTCTTCGAGGCACAGCGTAACGGAATCTCCGGACCCCGCCGATGGCAACTCCGCCTTCCAAGCCACAATCGACCGGACTTTCGTCTCCATCCCTCCGGGCACAATCCGCACTCGATCTCCGACACCCACCTTTCCGCTGGCTACCCTGCCGCAATAGCCGCGAAAATCGTGGTTCGGCCGGTTGACCAACTGAACCGGCATTCTGAACTTGAGATCCGGAACTCCCGTTGTCGCATCGATTTCTTCCAGATACGTCAGCAACGCCGGCCCTTTGTACCACGGAGCTGCCGAACTGAGCTCAGTGATATTGTCTCCATTCAGCGCGGATATCGGAATTGGCTGGAACGTCTCAAACCCGAGATCGCGAACGACTGGCTGAAAGTCCTCGACAATCTTCGCGAAAGCCACCTCGTCCCAGCCGGTGAGATCCATCTTATTGATGGCCATAACCAGATGCTTGATCCCCAGCAGTGAAACGATCCGTGCATGTCGATGCGTCTGCGTCTGGAGTCCCTTGCTGCCATTCACAACCAGCACTGCCAGTTCCGACGTCGACGCGCCGGTGGCCATATTCCGCGTGTACTGCTCGTGGCCCGGCGTGTCCGCAACCACAAATCTCCGGCGCGGAGTCGCGAAAAATCGATACGCCACGTCAATTGTGATGCTCTGCTCTCTCTCAGATTGCAGCCCGTCAACAAGGAGCGCCAGATCAATCGCCTCGCCCTGTGTTCCGTACCGCGTCGAATCTCGTTCCAGCGCCGAAAGATGATCCTCAAAAACCTGTTTCGATTCCCACAGCAGCCTTCCAATCAGGGTTGACTTACCATCATCCACGCTGCCACACGTGATAAAACGCAGAGTGTCCCGCATCAGAAGTAGCCCTCCTGCTTCTTCTTTTCCATGGAAGCCGACTGATCGTGGTCGATCAATCGCCCCTGCCGTTCCGACGTACGGGCCGTCTGCGTTTCCTCGACAATCTCCGCAATCGTTGTTGCCTTACTCTCGATCGCCGCTGTCAGCGGATAGCACCCCAGTGTCCGGAAGCGCACCGTGCGCATTTCAGGAACCTCGCCCGGATTCAGCGGGAAACGATCGTCGTCCACCATAATCCATTGCCCGGATCGCTTTACCACGGGGCGCGGCGCCGCGAAGTACAGCTTCACGATCTCGATATTCTCATCGGCGATGTACTGCCAGATATCGGCCTCAGTCCAGTTGGAAAGCGGAAATACGCGGATCGACTCACCCGGATGGATCCGGGCGTTGTAGATATTCCAGAGCTCGGGCCGCTGCAGCTTCGGGTCCCAGCGATGCCCTGGTGAGCGAAACGAGAATATCCTCTCCTTCGCGCGCGATTTTTCCTCATCGCGCCGCGCGCCTCCGATAATCACATCGAACTTACCGGCATCAAGAGCCTGCTTCAGCGCCTCGGTCTTCATCAAGCCCGTGTACGTGTCGGAATCGTACGTAAACGGATTCACGCCTTCAGCTTTGCGCTGGTGATTCGTATGCACCAACAGCTTCATTCCGCTCTCCTGCGCCATCCGGTTGCGAAACGCGATCATTTCCCGGAATTTCCAGGTTGTGTCAACATGCAGTAAGGGAAACGGCGGCGCTGCCGGCCAGAATGCCTTACGCGCAAGATGCAGCATTACGGAAGAGTCTTTGCCAATTGAGTACATCATCACCGGCTTCTCCGCCAGCGCGACCGCTTCGCGAATAATTTCAATCGATTCTGCTTCAAGACTGGCGAGATATCCGCTCATCCTTAACCATCCACATTCATAGATAAAGAAAGGAAAAGATCAGGATTCCAGCAACCCACGGTCTTGCGCTTGCCGAGATCCTCCTCAGATTTGTTTGGGGGTGGCCTTGAGCGGCCAGAGGCCGAGGCAGCCTCCAATCCATCCTTAACCCCGTGCCGCGGCCAAAGGCGGCTTCAACATCGTCCGGCGGGCTGAACCTCTTTCGCGGAGGTACAACATGGGAAATCACGACATTTGAAATGAGTTGCCTCGGCACACCAAAGGTTTTGACCTGTTCCGATGTCCCCGACCAGTACGGGCAAGCCAGACCGCCGGGATCCTACCGCCGCCTTCACGTGGAAGACCCTCCGGATCATTGCCTTCTGACTCGAAGCTCGAACGCCGCTCAGCACAATGCCTCCGGCTATTCCGCTTTCGACGATGCTTCCGCGGGGCAGGCCCCGCTGTTTCCTGCTCATTTTGGCAATTCGTTCAATGCGATTCAGGCACGAGAGAAAATCTAGGCCAACTCAGCCTGTTCTTTGTACATTAGCCACTGACTGGTGGTTTGTGCAAATTTCCGCGGAAAAATCCGTCTTTCCTTCATGGCTCTTCAGCTTCGGCCCCGAAATCTCTCCTTCGCGCGATCGCTAGTTGTCAATCGCGCCTTCTCATGTGTCGACCTTGCCAGCATCACGTCCAGCTTGTATCCGGCGTCGCGAGCCGACAAGGCCGTCTTTTCCACACACGCCTCCATGTCGTTTACAACATTGCCCACATCCGCTGGCCCAGCCGCCGATTCTTCCACGATAAGTTGCACCATCTTCGGCAGCCACAGCCACCACAGCAGTTGCTCGTGTGCTTCCTTGTTGAAGTAGCGGTGGCCATCCGCATCATGCAGCCCGGTAAGCCACGCCACGTCCGGATCATCCCAGTCCAGCTCCGAAGCGCCCACCGTTGCATGGCTGGCCAGCAACACCCGCACGCGGGCCGCCGCGCGATATGCTGCGTCAGCCTCCAGTCCCAGCGGCTCAAAGATCTCCGCCAGCGCCGATCGCAAATACAGCCGGTCAAAAGCCTCTCCCCGGTCCTGTTCCTCCGGCAGCAGATCCATCCAAACCCTCATTAGACACCAGGCGGCAACCGGCGCCCAAACGATGGCCGCGCCTGCCGTGGGGCTGTAGCTTGGCAGCACCACACGAGCATCCGGCGGCCACCCATGTGCGCCGCTCTGCTCCAGTTGCGGAACCTGCGCCGCAGCAGACAACAAGGCTCGGTAACTATCCAGCGCATCTGCAAATCGGTCGGGCTCAGGCCTGGAAACCGCGGGCCCACCACATACGAGTTCCATTCCAGGCTCGTCGACACATGCTCTCGATACTTCAGTCGCGTCCGTCTCACAGGCATCGCCTTCGCCCACGAGAGTCGCGAACGCTTCCCGCAGAAACGGCTCAGCATCCTTCACCATCTCATCCAGCGTCTTCTTCATCGCCGCTGGCGTCCGAACCGTTCGAGAAGCCACGCCTGCGCACTCGTCCTCCATCTCCGCCAGGTCCGAGTAGCGCCGCACCCGATTCGCCTCGAGCGCCTGACGTAGCGCCGCGTGAACCGGCCGCAACTTCAGCCTGGCCAGCGCATCTTCCAGGCTCCACACGCCGCTTCCATTCAGGTCCGTGCATAGCACGTCCCACGGATAATCCTCGCTCGCGTGCAGCTCCCGCCAGTTCTGGAAAACGTGATATTGATACGCATCCAGCCGCAGAAACAGCCCCTGCTCGCGAAGGTCGCGCGCGCGCCGCAAATAGTGCAGCCCGTTCGCGCTGTCCTGATACGCCAGAATCGTCTCTTCATCACGTGACAGGTCCAGCGCCTCGTGCAGCTTCACGCGCGAAAGCACACCCGTCTTCTTGTCCGACCTGGCCGCTGACTCGTGCAATGTCCCTGCCGTCCCCGCGTACTTGTTGTGGTAGACCACCAGCGCGCTCTGATTACCCGCTCGGTTCGACCACGCGAAGACGTTCTCGTCGACAGTCCCGTCTTCGCGCCAGAAATCGAACAGTGCAAAATTGGCGCTCTCAGCGAACACATGCCGATTTCTCAGAAGCGGTGCGATCTCCCGCTGATGCCGTTCCACCAGATGCGGATTTGCCGTCTCTTCATACCGCGGGCGCTTGTACTCCATCCCATATTTCTCAGTGAAAGCCTCGATCTGCCCGTGCCCGAACATCGGCAGCCCCGGTAGCGTCGCCATCATGGTGCAAACACCAAAATACTTGTCGCCCGTCCCGAACTGATCGATCGCCGTCCGCTCGTCCGGATTGCTCATGAAGTTCACATACCGCTTCAGAATGTCCGGGTCGAACTCGATCGTGTCCTTCAGAACGCCGCGATATTTCGCGTTCTCCTCATCCCGCACCATGTTCATGAACGCGCTGTTGTACACGCGATGCATGCCCAGCGTCCGCACAAAGTATCCCTCCAGCATCCAGAAGGCTTCGGCCAGCAGCAGCGTGCCCGGAACCTCCGCCGCCACCCGGTCCACCACCTCGCGCCAGAACTCGTGCGGCAGAGCTGCATCGAACTGCGCCTGCGTCATCGCGCATTCCGCCCGTGACGGAATGGAACCGCCGCTCCCCGGTAACGGAAACCACAACCGCTGCACATGCCGCCGCGCCAGGGTCATCGCCGCATCGAATCGGATGATCGGGAACAGCCGCGCCACATGCAGAATCGTCTGGATCACCTGCTCCCGCACATCAGCCCGCAGATAATTCAGCTGCGCCGTATCGTTCCATGGAAAACTGGTGCCGTCGTTACCGTGATAGACGTAGTCCATCTGTCCCGTCGCGTTATCCCGCCGGCGAAAGACCACAGCCGCATCGCTCTGGTCGTAATAGTGATCTTCAATTTTGATCTCCACCCGCCCGTCATGCGACAGATTGGGCCCGTCAAACCGATATCCGGGATACGGCATATCCTGACGCGACAGAAACCACTCCGGATGCTCTACCAACCACGGCGAATCGATACCCATGTGGTTTGGCACCATGTCGCTCGCCAGCCGAATACCATATCGCGCGGCACGATCCCGCAGATTGTCGTACGCATAATCTCCGCCCAGGTCGTCTGCGATCCGGTAGCTGTCCAGCGAATACGCCGAGGCCACCGCATCATCCTGCCCGCGCAGCCGTTTGATCGTCTGCGAAGCCTGGCTCCGCTCCCACACCCCGATCAGCCACAGCGCATTCATCCCTCGCCGAGTCAGCAGTTCCAGTTCCTCGTCCGGAATCTGATCCAGCCGCTCGATCGCCCTCCCGTACTGCCGCGACAACTGCGCCAGCCACACATACGTGCTCTTGGCGATCATCACAACATTCGGCATCCAGTCCTGATCAGGGCTGAATCGCTCATACTCCACATCGCCCGCATGGTGCGAGAACGCTGGCGCCTCATATTCCCGCCCGAACTCGAAGGGCCGATGATGCCGATGTGCCGACGGCGGATGGAACCTCATCCAGATGGCGATCTCTTCTTCCTTCAGCACATCGGTCGCCAGCAGCACCTTGTGCAGATGTTCGCCCAGATACTGCGACCAGTTCTGCCGAATCCACGCGAGCTGTCCGCTTAGCGAATCGGGCGATGCCTCCGTCGGCGCACGCAACAGATCCAGCAGATTGCCGCGCCCCATTTCGGTCTCCGGTCGCGTGGCAAAATAGTCGCGCAGTTCAGCGGTTATCTGACGATAACTCGTGCTCTCCGCCAGATTGCTGTCGTCGTACAGTTCTCGAAACGGCTGGAACGCCGGATTCACATTCGCCAGCCACAACAGCATGATCTCTTCCAGCACGGCTTCGCGATGCGTCAGTCCATCCGCCGTCCCATTCAGCCACTCATCCAGCGTTGTCTCGCCGCGGTAGAGCGCAACATTCGGAAACTCCTCCGCAAAGCCGCGCAGCAGACGTTCGACATTTTCCTCGCCCACACGCCCGGTAAACCACTCCAGAGCCCCCGCGCTCATCTGCGGATCGCGGCTCTTCCGGTACTGCGCCACCACGGCGTGGCTTACTTCGTCGATCAGTCCCATGGCGAACAGCGCTCCCGGATGGACCGGGTTCTCCTTGCCCCTGACCTCGCTCATCCGGTACGCCAGTTGCCGGCACGCCGACAGATCACCGAAGATTACGTTTCCTACGTAATTAAACAGCGTATCGCTGACCTGATAACGATCGCGTGCCTCTCTCGCTATATGAAATTCCATCATCGCTTTTTCTTTGGACGCAGCTTTTGCCGGCAGTTTTGCCGACGAACAGATTCCGTACAACACGGGACTTACATCTGCGAATCTCCGCTTTCCGCACAGGCAACCATTCCGCCGTTGCTCCCGCACTACGCGCGCGCCTTCCAGACTACGCCACCCTGCATCGCGCAGAACTTTTCTCTCAGGCGCCCCTCAGGAATGCCGGCAGGCGCTCTTCTCGCACATTGTCGTAACACTGGAGGCTGGCGAATCGCGTAATCGCCGCTGGCATCCCCACCGCCGTGAACCCTGGATGCCCAGTCGAAGGATACGGTCCTCCGTGATTCATCGCCGGACTCACCGCCACTCCTGTCGGCATTTTGTCATTCAGCATCCGCCCCACTCGACGCCGCAGCAGCGGAGCCACCTGCGCATAAAGCACATCGTCGTCGCCTGAAGCCGACGAGTACACGCTGCCTGCCAGATTGCCTTCCACATGCTCCAGCGCTCGCAGCAGCTCGTCTTCGTTCGCCACCACCACCGCCAGCACTTCATTCCCAAACGCTTCCCGCAGGAACTCTCCCGGCTTTGTCAGGAAGGTATTCCCATCTACGCGCAGCAGCGTATTCGCATAGCGATATCCGCTTCCCGGCAGATTCCTGGCTCCGGTCACTACTTCCGCTCCGGCTTTACAGATCGCCTGGATTGATTCATCCAGCCGCTCCCGTACCGCTTTCGCCAGCAGCGCGTGCGGCTCGATCTTGTCGAATCCAGCTTTCAGATCCCGAAGAAACGCCTCTACCGCATTGCCGGCAATCAGAAACACCACATTCGGCCGGGTACAGAACTGCCCCGATCCCGCCGTGCAGCTTCCCGTCAATTCCGCCGCCCACTTCTGGGGATTCTCCTTCAGCCCCTCCGGCAAAAAAACCACCGGGTTCAGGCTCGACATCTCGAGGTACACCGGCTTGCCTGCCCCATCCGCTGCTCGCTTTAGCGCCAAGCCTCCGGCTTTGCTGCCCGTGAATCCCACCGCACCCACGCGCCGATCGCTCACCAGTCGCAACCCCGTCTCCGATTCGAGATGGTAGATCATCTGCACCGCAGCCTTCGGCATGCCCGTCTGTGCAACAGCCTTTTCCGCAATCTCCGCCAGCATCCGCGTCGTGTGCGGCTGGAGCGGATGCGCCTTCGCGATCACCGGATTCCCCGCCGCAATCGCCGACGCAAAATCGCCCCCACTCACAGCGTTGTACGCAAAAGGAAAGTTATTTGGCCCAAACACGACCACCGGGCCCACCGGTCCCAGACAAGACCGCAGATTCCGCGCTGCATCCACCGTCACCCGCCGCCAGCCGCCATCCCGCACCGCGGCAGCGGCCTGCCGCAGCTGATCCGTCGTACGCGGAATCTCCACCTCCCGCAGCCTCGGCGTCACCGGCAGCCCGCTCTCCTCGTTCCCGACCTTCGCCAAAGCCTCCGCGGCTCCGTCGATTCCCGCCGCATAAGCCTCCAGAAAAGCCGCAATTGTCTCCGCCGGAACCTGCTCCAGAGCGTACGCCGCCTCAGTAGCCGCCGCCAGAGCCGCGTCGCAGTCGCTCCACCCACTCACCGGAAAGTCGCCGGCAAGCGTCTGGCCCGTCGCCGGATTCTCCGCCTGAAAAGCTGCAACCGCCTCGGCCTTGCGCCATTCCCCGCATATCCAGATCTCCGCCGTCTCCATCTGTAACTCCCTTCGCCTCCATCGCTCGCAGCCGGGTTGACAATTGAACTGCCTCGTCCCCGGAGCACCATCTTCATCCCACCGTGTTCACAAGCATTCCGATGCCATCAATCCCGATGCGGATGACGTCTCCTGGCTTCAGCGTAAAGGAATCCGGCGGCACAACGCCCGTCCCGGTCAGCAGAAAACATCCCGCCGGGAAACTCTGGTCCCGGAAGAGATACTGCACCAACTCCGCCGGCCTCCGTTTCATCTGTTTCAACGTCGTCTCGCCGGCAAATTCCACCGCCTCGTCGCGCTCAATCGCAATCGTAATCCGCGTCGACTCAGGCAGCGGCTCTCGCGTCATCAGAATCCCCGGCCCCAGCGCGCAACTCCGGTTGTAGACCTTGGCCTGTGGCAGATACAGCGGATTTTGCCCTTCAATGTCCCGCGAGCTCATGTCGTTTCCGATCGTGTAGCCCACAATCCGCCCCCGCGCGTCTGCCAGCAGCGCCAGTTCCGGCTCCGGAACCGACCATTGCGCATCGCTCCGGATCCCCACCGTTCCCCAGGGCCCCACTACCTTTTGCGGCTGCGACTTGAAAAACAGCTCCGGTCGCTCCGCCGAATACACCCGGTCATAAAAATCCCCGCCACCGGCGTCCTTTGACTCCTCCATCCGCGCCGTCCGGCTGCGTAGATACGTCACGCCAGCCGCCCACACCTCCTGCGTTCCCACCGGAGCCAGCAGATCCCGAGACGCGATCACCGCCTCACCCGCCGCATTGCCCAGCAGCCATTCCAGATAGGCGAACAGGTCCTCCCGCACCAGTAAATCGTCCAGCGACTGGATCTCCACGCCTGCCACTTGCCCCGATTCTTCCACCAACCATCCATTCAGCGTTCGATACAGAATCATGCCTTCTCCCCGATCTCCAGTTTCCGTGTGATCGCGTCTACGTCATAAACGCAGCCGCCCCAGATGCCTCCGCTCGCCTGCACAAGTGCCGCCCATAGCCGTGTATCCTCGGGCAATTCCGGATGCGGCCGCAGATCCTCGCGCGGTTCCCGCGCCGCCAGCCTGCTCCGTCCCTCATCCGCCTCGAAAATCTCGCCGCCCTCACCCACTAAATCCACAGATGCATTCAGACCCCTCTGGTCGATGCGAATCTCGATCAAATCTCCCTCGCGGAGCTTCCCCACCGGCCCTCCGGCCAGCGCTTCCGGCGAAATATGTCCGATGCACGGCCCCGTCGAAACCCCACTGAAGCGCCCATCCGTAATCAGCGCCACATGCCGGCAGTGCGGTAATGCCTTCAGCGCCGCCGTAATCTGATAAATCTCCTGCATACCCGCGCCC
>JAJZIF010000066.1 GCA_021810735.1 Acidobacteriota bacterium | reverse complement strand
TCTCCGGGTAGTGGCGAACCTTCTCCCATGCATATAAGCCACCCTTGCTGCCGGGCAGGAAACGGTGCGCGAACGAAGAACCGATACTGCGGCCGTAGAGGTTGACGATGTGCCCGTCCCGGCGCAACGGGAACACGATGCGCTGACAGAGAGCATCCGCGCCGCGCGCACTGATGAGGCCAGAGCTTCGTAACAACTCCATCGAATAGCCCTGCGCGGTCAGATAGCGACGCAGGTTCCCGCCGGGCGCATAGCCGATGCCGAGTTCCCGAATCAGGGCCGGATCATGCACTCCGCGCCGGTGGAGGTAGATCATCGCTTCCGGACAACGGTCCAGTTGCTGCTGATAGAACAGCGCGGCTTCGTCAAGCGCGGCCGTGGAATCAACCTGCGAATCGGTCTCATGATCGAAACAAGCCAGACTCTGACCGAAAGACAGGCCACGCGACAACTGGATAAAGCGAAACAGGTCGCCGCCCTGCCCGCAGCCGTGGCAGTAGAAGACATTTTTTCGGGTGTTGACATAGAACGACGGCCGGGCTTCCTTGTGCAGTGGGCATAACCCGACATACTCGGAGCCGCCAACAGGCCGCCCCTCCCAGCTCTGCTGTCGCAAATAATCCAGCAGCGGTGTTCGCCGCTTGAGCCCTTCGACCTCGTCGCCCACAGCGCCCCTTTTCGCCTCCGGAGTCCAGCGTAGGGAACCCTCAGCACCCTTCCCAGGCAAGGATGGTGGGCGAAGAGATTTTTCTCAGCGCCGCATCGGACAGAAAACCTGGAGAACCGGCAGCAGTCGGCACACAGACTCCACTTCGTCCTCGCCGCGGGCTCTCAGCCAGTCAGTCACACGGGCCAGGAACTGATCGAAAAACGAATGCCACGACCGGCAGCAATCCGGACCGGATGACCAGCGACGTACCGTCGACGGATCGGGCTGCCGATCAGGGTCCTTGCACCTCGGTACTGCCTTCTCCCACGAGCAGGGCTCCGCCATCCGCCGCAGAAGTGCCTGGCAGCGCGCCAACAAGCTGTAGTGCGTGTAGGGAAGAGAAAACACCGGCAGGAAGGTGAATGTCCTTCCGCATCGGACACAGCGGCCCCGGCGAATCCTAATCCAGTCGTGATACTCGTCGTGCGCCTGCTTGCGCCGTCGTCCGTGACCGATGATCGAATCCTGTCCGCAAACCGGGCAGCGGCGTATGATGATCTCGTCCGAGTCTTCGGCCCAGTCGGCGGCAAGCCGCTGCACAGGGATCGATACTGGGACAAAGAGGATCGTAACCTCACACGGGTCCCGTTCCCTGCGCCGATCCGCCAAGATGCTGGCAGGAAGCGGGGCCCCGCCTCCTGAAGAAATCCAACTGAAAGAAAAATATAACTTCTTACTGCCTGCCTCAATCACATGATTCAGCTTTTTGGCCGATTATCTCCGCCAACGCACTAAATGAACGGCATCGTTCCCCAGCTGAACTCCAGCCGGCGGCATTCTTGGCCAAAATATGCCATCAATCTGCATTCTTGGCCAAAAAATGCTTCCAGTGCCGAAAATCCGGTGTTGCAAATAAAGGGGTTAGTTTGGCCAAATTATGCTTCATTCGCCGAAAAAATGCTTCCTTTCACACGGTTTTTGAAAAAGGAACCATAATTTGGCCCTTCGATCAGGAAGGGCCAAATCACCAGAAGGCCGTCCCGCGTCTGCCCTCCGCAGGTTCTGCGCGCCTGCCCAACGCAAGACCTATCTTGGAGCAGACGGCTTGCTGGCTACCCCGTCGGCATTGTACGCAATCACCCGGTAGCGCACGCGAAGCAATCCTGGCGGGTTGGGATCAACCCAGGGTGTATCGGTGTCCGTCGCGCAACGATCGCAGATGGTCTTCCAGGGAGCAGTGGGACTGGCTTGGCGTTGCACGCTGTAGTTGACAGCCCCGGCTGAACCGCGCCAGGCAATAACACCCAACCCCTTGACTGTAATTACCGGGGCGGGCGGCACAGGATAAGGTGGCACAGGAATACCCGCCATGGCAAAAGCATGCGTGCGAAGCATCTCCGCGCGTGCCTGCATGTCTTTCCTGCTGTTGATCAGGGTATTGATTCCGCCCCAGTAGAGAGCCCACCATTGCCCGCTCTCTCCCCTCCGCGAATAAGCGGCATTCCTCACATTCGCCGGGATCGGCTGCCAGCCATAGATGGTGTTGTGTGCCTGCAGCGCCCAATAGGCGTCGCCGGAGATATTCTTGTCCTGCACCATCGTGTTGAGAACATTTGCGAACTCTGCCCTGGTCGGCCAGTCCGTCACATCCCAGCCATACTCATCCACGATGTACACCTTGCCATGGCCGGTCACCGTGGCTGCGTCACGGCGAAACGTCTCCGCCGTCATCACCTGCTTGCTGTCGAACACTTTCACCCAGTGCGGATAATACTCATTCGTCGTGATATCTACACTCTTATCGTCAAGCACCTTCGGGTAGTAATAGAAAAGTCCGGAGTCATCCAGGTACAAATGATTCTTATCGATGCTTTTGACGTACTTGCCAATCGTCTCGACCCACTTTGACTCTTGTTGCAACGACTGTTTGTTGGCGCCGATCAGGATGGACATCAGTCCGCACTCGTTACAGTTTTCCCACGCCATGATTGTGGGGTCGTTCTTGTAAGCTATGCCGGTCAGTGGATTCACATGATTCAGGACTGCGTCGATATGCTTTTCAAACGCCGCTATCACCTGCGGATCGGTGAAGAAATCCTGCATGTCTTTCTTCTTTTCCCAGGCCAGATACTGCCCAATGCCGCCCGCTGAGCAGGTGGCGCAGTCACCCACCAGCGTGATAATCACTTTCATCCCGTATTTCCGCGCTACGGCCAGCGCATAATCAGTACCCTGGAATCCCGCCTCATTGAATGTGCCATTGGTGGGCTCAATGCATTTCCCGCAGCCTACGGTGTCGCCCATGGTCTGTGAACGCACAACCCGCGCTCCCATCATGGCCGCGGTGGCGAACACGTCATTCACCTCGGCGTGGCTCGGGTAATGCGGCCCCATTGGATCGGCTGGTCCATACCCTTCAAGTCCCAACCACTCGATATTTGGCCCGCTGTAGCGAAAAGGCTGCCCACCCAACGTCAGGCTGGTTCCCAACTTTCGCACAAATTCTTCTCTGCGGTTGCTCTGCGCGGTGGCCCATACGCAGCTCATCGATGCGATAAGTGTTAACGTTATCACAAACCTGTGTACCACTCTCCTCTTCATTCTCCGCTCCCTCTCATGGATCGCCCCGCAAGTGGCCCATACGCGCTGCTTTCCAGCAGGTGTCTGACCGCCAATCTGAATCTCAAACTTTATAGAACGAAAGAAAGCGAACCACAAAGCCCGGAATTCGCTTCCGGGCTTTCTTCTTGCCATTTCGCAACTTATCAGCAACACTGCTTCTGGCTTTTCACTTCCTCTGGCGGAGCGTGCATTCGTGGACGATCAGGCCATCCGAGACGCAGTGCCACCCGTGCAGCCACCGGCTGCCGCTCCAGAAACACTCGTTCCTCCAGCCTCGACCTTCGGCAAACTCTGGCCGCGTGTCTTCGCCTTCATCGTCGATGGGTTGTTCGTCAGCCTCTGCATCGTCATTCTCGCCATTCCATTCTTCACTCCGCTCTCCCGCCTGGGTCCATGGGGACACCTCGTCGGCTTCTTCCTCACGCTGCCGTACTTTGCCCTGCTCAACAGCCGCATCGGCAACGGCCAGACCCTCGGCAAGCGCTGGATGCGCCTCCGCGTCGTCGACGCCAACGGCAGCACCATCACCCTTTCGCGCGCCACTCTGCGCTACGCCGTGCTACAGGCGCCCTTCTTTCTCAATGGCGCCACACTGCCATCAAGATTCGACTCGTTCTTCCTCGACATCCTCCTGGCCGCCATCATTGTCGGCCTCGGCGGTGGCACCCTTTATCTCATTTTCTTCAACCGCCCCAGCCGTCAGGGCTTCCACGATCTCGCCGCCGGCACCTATGTCGTGAGCGCTGAATCAAGCGGCCCGGTCACTCCACATCCGGTTCGCAAATACAACTGGATCATCCTCGGCTCGTCTTGCGCAGTCATCGTTGTAGGAGCAGCCTTCGCCGTTCACTTCTTCACCCACTGGGGTGCGCTCACCAGCCTTCAGCAGGACGCTGCCGTAATCGAGACCATCCCCGGCGTCCAAAGTGCAGGTGTCATGGATCTCCACCAATGGACCAACGGCACTCTCTATCACATTCTGGACATCACCGTGCGAGTCCAGAACCCATCCATTGCACGGGAAACATTCGCAAGGAGCGCGGTCACAACACTCTTCCAGCACGATCCCACGGCACTGCAGTACGACCAGATTCGCGTCACCATCGTTCGCGGCTACGACCTTGGCATCGCGCACGCTCAGGTCACGAGGAACTACTCCGGCACCCCGGCGCAATGGCAGAAACATCCCACCACGACCGAGCCTGCCCGCAGTATTTCCTAGAGGTTGTTCACCTTATAGGGAAGTACTGGGTCTCTTGCTCCATCCGCCTCGACCAGCCCCTTCAGATACTCCAGCTCATCCCGTGCGTGTTCCCGTTCGCGCTCTGCCATCTTCAGCGATTTCTTCGCGTACCACCCCATAAATCGCCCCACAAGGCCCACGGGAAACACCGACCACACGCTCGCCGATACAATCGCCAGGTCGCTCATCGATGCAATCCGCCACTTGATCCCTCTCTCGACCCGCACGCGGAACCCCAGGCAGCGATAGGTCGCCGTGCCTTCCCATGTCGCTTCAGAGTTCTCATGCAGAGACACTATCCGCCCCGTCGCGACAATCCTCACGCCGCCGACCCGCTCTTCAAATTCGACCTGCGTGTCTTCGCCAACGCCCTTGTCCGGAGACTGAATCTCCAGGCGAATGTGATCCGGATTCGAAGCCGTCCACCAGCGTTCAAGGTCCACAAGCTGGGTCCATATCACACTGGGGGATGCGGTGATCGTGACCGACTCCGTAATGGAAATCATCTCTTCTTCTGGCGCTCTAAGATGACCCCGGCACACTTGGGGATGCCCGGAGAGATACGCTGCTCCCTCCCACTACCCTCGGCGACCTTCTTATTCGTACCGGTTCAGAAAGCCTTGGCTGACTTTGCCCCGCTCACCCTTCAGCAGAAACCGCCTCAGCCTTGCAAGGGACGCCGCAGGCTCTCCGGCAATCCAGACAACCCGGCGTTCCGTCTCTGCTCGCGCGAGACGTACTTCTCCGCATACATCGCCACATCAGCCGCAACGCACAGCGGCTCTGCCGCCGTCGCGTCCTCCGGATACATCGCCAGACCGATGCTCGCGCCAACCTGCAACCGGTGTCCTTCTATGTCGATGGATTCCGCCAGCATTGCCTTCAGCGAAGCAGCCACATCTGCCGCCTGCCTCCGCGTCACCGGACCCTCCAGAATCACGGAGAACTCGTCGCCCCCCGTCCGCGCCACCGTGTCAGATATCCGTATCCGCGTCAGAAAGATGCTGCTCACCCGCTTCAGCAGTTCGTCCCCAATATGGTGTCCCGCCGTATCGTTCACCAGCTTGAAGCTGTCCAGGTCGATCAGCAGCAGCGCCACACTCTGCCCGCTCCGCGTCGCCCGGTCCAGCGCATTCTCCAGCCGGTTATGGAACAGCCGCCGATTCGGCAGACCTGTCAGTTCGTCGTGCAGCGCCAGGTGCCGGTTGTGCGCTATCTGGTCCTCCAGTAGCAGCAGAATCATCCCCGCCGCCACCACGTACTTGGGCAGATTCCATACCTCGCTCTGCACATGCACGCCCGCCCAGTAGTGTTGCAGCACCGGCGCCACCACAAAGACTGAGGACCACGCCAGAAATCCGGCAATCGTGATGAACGACCCCGTTGTCCAACGCCGGTAAGCAAACCAGAACGTGATGCAGCATGCCAGGTAAGCCGCTACCAGCAGCCCGCTCACAGTAAGAAAAGGCCCATTGGACCGTGGTTGCACCGCCACGGCAAACACCGAAAGCGCGCAGTACAGCACCACCACCACCCACCGCTCCGGACGCTGAAACCGCCGCATCGTCAGCAGCGTCACCGCCAGTGGCGCCGCACCCAGCAGCACCGCGGCAGTCTCCAGTATCCAAAGTCCCGCTGAAGGCAGGGTGATCAGGCCAATGTACAGCGTGCTTGTTCCCACTAGTGCCGCCAGCATCCACCGGCTTGAAGCTCGCTGGCGATAGGGAATCGCCGCCCACACAAACACCAGGCCGGCGCCGCTCAGCGCCGAAAGCGCAATCCAGTCCGCTACGTTGGCAATGAAACCGGGTATCCGTAGAAAAAGCGACGCCGCAAAATGGACCGCGATCATCACCCAGCCCACAAGCCAGATCTTTGACTGGTGTGTCTTGCTGTTCCGCGAAACCGACGCAAACGCGCAGATCAGCAGCGCCACACACACCAGGTCAGGTAATTTGCCCCAATCCACGGTCGGTGCCCTCTAAAACTCAACAACGGGTGAAATTGCTCCTAGATTACTACCACCGCCAATCCTGATTCGGAGGCCTCCCACGAACGCCCCTTACCGCGGTCACTTCCTCGCGTATCTCCGATGTCACACCATAGTCCAAAACTTGCGCGCGGCGCAATCCTCCAAAGGTCAACCCACCCCAGGAAATCACCGCCGTCACCGCGGCCCGCACCAGCAAATCCGCCCGCGTCAAAAGCTGTACATCGCGCGCACCAGCGCCAGAACCGTATTCGGCCCCGCGCCTCCGCCCGGATGCTGCCATAATTCCACATCCGGCTGGATCGTCAGCCCGTGCCAGGCCGCGATCTGGTAATACACTTCCACCTCGTTCTCAAATCCATGTCGAAACACGCTTTGCTTGGTCAGCAGCCCGTCGCTGAAAGCCAGTCCGATCTCATCCTTCGGCCGCGCCTTCAACGGCCCGTCCCACACCACGCCTGCGCCCACATGCCGGTGCAGCTTGGCTACGGAAGCCGGAGCAGAGCCGTACTGGAAAAACATCCCTACGCCGCGGTCGCTCGCGTCGGCTGGCTGCCAAAGCTTGTCGCTCGCCACCACATATACGCCTGATGCATGGTGCACCGTCCCGCCTTCAAAGCGCCGGAACTTCCCCGTATCCCGCCACGCGCCCACCTGAAGCTTGAACCGGCGTCCGTTCCGCTGGCCCTCCCACGCTTCCTCGGTAATCAGCAGGTTTCCACCCGGATCGTAATTCAGCTCCGTGCTGTGGTCGTTGTATATGCCCCCGGCAAACGACAACCCCTTCACCGGAGCCACCGTCACGTCGCCGCCCCACGCACCCTTCGGATACGTCGGCAGCACAAAGGTGCTGATCGACCCGTCCGATGAAAAATCCAGCGAAACAAAATTCCCGCCGTAGGGAACCGTCAGAAACCGGCTGTCCACATACATCAGCCCCGCCTGCGCCTGCACCTTCTCGCGCAGCAGATTCTGCTGATACTTCAATTGCGCCAGCCACGTGCCCGGCGGCGCATCCATGTTGTCCGGATCCTGAATCGCGGGAATCTGCTTCTCCAGGATGTTCGATCCGCTGTGGCTCTGGCCCTCCACTTTCAGTGTTCCGCCCGGCCAGTGCAGCAGCTTCTCCGTGTCCACCGTCGCCGCCAGGTCAATCAGGTACTGCCCGATGAACCCATCCGCCTGCGGCTGTCCGCCTGCGGCCACGCTCGAACCATCCATCTGCACCCATCCGCCCAGGCGGATGCCATGCCGCCTCAACTCCGCATCCGTCACCTTCCAATGCCGCCATGCACACTGGCTCCGGATTCCCGCCTTCGCGCAATTTACCGCGGCCTCTTCTGCGGTCTTACTGGAACGCATCTGCCCGGCCGCGCACGCGGGCGCCGTCACCACCCACAGCCCGACGACAACACAAACCACTGCTATTCCGCTCGTCCTGCGCGGAATCAATCCCATACAAACCCTCAGTCCAGCCCGGCAAACTCAAACGGACCCGCTCTGCTTCCGCGCGCGCCTTCTTGCATCCAACGCCAGCGACCCTCCGCCCACCGGCAGCAGAAACAACAGTCCAAGTAGCATGCTCGCGTTCGTGCGCGACTCATGCAGTACGGCCCACCATCCATTCCCTTCCAGATACGGCAGCTTTGTGGTCACCAGTGTGCCGCTAGAGCATTTTCACTGAAGATGTTGGGGAGAACAAGGAAGTTGGCGTCGACGTCCCATCAGAGAACGGCCACACCGGATCGATCCAGGACACCTCATTGCATCAGTGAAAAGGCTCTAACTACTCTCAGCAGCGGAATCGCAGCCCAGCCCGCGTACCACCCCAGCAAAACCAGAATACCGAAGATGATCTCTACTCCACCCACCAGCGCACCGGGAAACAGAAATTTCTGGATTCCCTCGGAGAAAAAACACCCACCCCACCTGCGCCCGGATGAGCAAAATGCTCTCTTCGTAGCGATCCATGTGGTCTTTGATCGCACGCGCCTCTCTGCATTCTCGCGCGCAGAAGCGCGTTTCCCGCATCCCTCAGGCAACTATTCGCACACGCCTGCATGCGCCCATTCCGGGCTCGGACGCAGCGCTGGCACAAGTCAATCCTCGATGAAAGTTGCCCCTAAGCCGCCTGAAACTTCTTGCCTGCGGTGAAGGGAATATGGTCGTGCGCGCAGATCGCCTCGATCGCCGGCCGCGCCGTCAGCGGCCCGGACGGCAGCCCGCCGCCCGGCATGATCCACTGCCCAACCATGTAGAACTTGCTCAACCCGGGCAGCGTATTCGGCAGCATCTGGTATCCCGTGTGCGGCGTCAGCAGCCAGCCTTCCATGCTGCCCTGCCAGTTGCCCGTGCAGTCCACCAGCGTCGCCGGCGACGCCACATCTGTCACCTCGATCAGCTCCCGCGTCCCCGGAATCCGCCGTTCCATCTCCGCCATCACGCTCTCGGCAATCTCCTGCTTCTTCTGGCCATAGCGCTCCGGATCCCGCTGCCGCAGACCCATCCAGTAACCGGAGTTGCGCGTCGGTATCACGCACGTCACCGCGGTGCTGCCTTGCGGCGCAAACGTTGGATCGTAGTGGAAGAACCGCATCGCCAGTTGCGTCGCCCGCGTCACCGGATCAATCTCCATCGGATACTTCAGTAGCCACGTCGCAAATCCCGCCTGGCTCTTCAATTCCCGGCCCACCCCTAGCGACACCTGCAGGTACGAAGGAAAGGGCTCAAACTCCTCGTAAACCCGAAGCGTCTCCCGGTCCGCAAACCGCTCGTGCAGCAGATCGAAAATCGTGGCGTGCCCATCCGCCCCGGAAATCACCCAGTCCGCACCGATCCGCTCGCCGCTTTCCAGACGCACCCCCACCGCCGCGTCATCCTCGGCCACAATCTCGGCTACCTTCGCGTTGCAGTGCAGCTTTCCGCCCAGCTCCAGCAGCCGCTCTACCATCGCCCGAATCACCGCCTGCGATCCCCCAATCGGATATCCGCAATCGCCCTCGCTCGTCCACGCCAGCGATAGCAGCACCGCAATCGCCGACATCCTCCCCGTCTCCTCACCCTGAAAGAAACTCCGCATCACAGGATTCTTGAATCCCGCTCCGTACTCTTCGCATGTCATCGTCGTCAGCTCATGCAGCAGCGGTAGATGCGGCACATTCAACAGCATGCCCAGCCAGTTCGACACCCGCCCTGTTTCCATCCCCGGCACGTTCACCTTGCCCAGCTCGCGAATCTGCGCCGCAAACCGGCGCGTCGCCTCCGCATCCTCCGGCGAGTAAGCGAGCCACTCCTCCTCCAGCTGGTCCACCTTGCGAGGCACGTTCAGCGCCGGCCCTTCTGCCGGTTCCAGCCGCACAAACGGTTCCGGATACATAAACTTCAGCCGCTCAATATCAAAGAGCTCCCGCCAGCGCGCGTGCATCGGGCTCCCCGGTCGCGAACCCAGCAGCCAGTGCAGCGAATTCTCAAACGTATACCCTCCGCGCTCCCAGTTCGTTGCCAGTCCTCCGGCACGCTCGTGCGCCTCTAGAACTTCCACGTCATATCCGCACTCGCTCGCGTAAATTGCGGCGCTCAATCCGGCAATCCCGGCTCCAATCACGACGATCTTCATTGAATCCGTCTCCCTTCCGAGAGCTGGCCGCAATCTCCCGCGGCTGGGACCGGCCACATGCACGCCCAGGTCAGAAAGAGCCCGACGGCATCCAATTCGCAGACGCGCATAAGCGCCGTCAGGGCCGGCCCCCGCAGCCTGCTTCGATCCCAAGCCCAGAGTACGGCGCTGCTTTTCGACCGTGATGTGACGAGCGACACTTCCACCCGCGCAAAACAGAAATGCCGGAAGCGCCCTCCATCTGCGCCTCCGGCATTCCCACGCTTTCGCTTGCGCAGGGCATCGCCCTGCATCCGACCGCCCTTGCCCTTACGAGATCTTTTTGCCCGTCACCGGCGTGTTCGCATTGCCTGCCGCTGCTTCCACCGCCCGCGAAATGATCTTCGGATCCCAGTCGTCCCCGCTCCACGACTGTTGCAGAGTGTTGTCCGGTCCAATCAGCGAAATATCCATCGTGTGCTCGATGTCGCCCTTCGCTTGTCGATACGAAACCCCAAAGTCAGTCGCCAGCCGCTTCAGGTTCGTCGGCGTCATGTGCACAAACTGCCAGTGCTGGAAACCCGACGCCTTCCCGTTCAGGTACTTCAGCCCATAGGCATGCAGCACCGCCGGCGTGTCATGCGCCGGATCGATGCTGATCGTGATCAGGTCGCTTCCCGCATACGCCTTCGGGTGCTTCGCCAGCTCCTGGTCGATCTCCGCGAACAGGTGCGTAATGATCGGGCAGTCGTCCGTGCACTGCGTATCCACAAACGTAATCAGCACTGCCTTGCCCCGAAAATCCGTCAGCGACGTCGGCTTGCCGTCCTGGTTCACCATCGGCGTCCCCGGAACGTTCTCGCCTACCAGCAGTTGATGCGGCGGCAGCTCCGCCAGCGTCATCGGATGGCTCGGCTGCGAAACCACCTTGATGTTGATCAGCTGATTACTGCTCAGGTCTGCCGGAACAACCACGTCCGCCGTAATCTGATCGCCCGGAGCCAGCTTGCTGAACACGGCGGCGTTTTTCAGCGTGTAAGTCGCATCCGTCGCGGGCATAAAACCGGGAATCTCACCCTGCTGCAGGATGATCTGGTTCGTCTGCGCGCTCTTGCCCAGCACCATGCCCTTCATTGGATACTGGTTCACCTTCGCGCTCGCGTTCACGCTGTCTGACGCGGGCTTCAGCCCATTCGCGTTCATCAGGTTCTTGCACCCGGCTGCTCCTGTCAGCAGTACACTCAGTGCGACCGCGCCTACGCGGGAAATCTGGCGGCGATTCATGCGAAACTTCTCCTTTCGAGACGAATGTCCTTCGACTCGTGCAGGGGAGTCTTTGTTCAGCAGCCTCGGCGGATGACAGCCATACACACGCGCTCTCTGCGCGGGATCCGCATCCGGCGGCAGCGGCCGTGGTCCCGGCCGCACATCCCTCCTTCAGTATATAAGCGCGCTCCCGGTCCGTCTCGCCGCTGCTTCAGTGCTTCCACTCAATCAGCCGGATACGCGCCGTCAGCGCCCGCCCATAGGGCTCCGTAAACTGCAGATAATTTCGCGAATCCACATCGCTGTTCACCACCGCCGGATTCTGGCTGTTCGTCGCATTCACGATGATGCCCCGCAGCCCGAAATAGAATCCCCCCAGGTGAAACCGCCACTCCAGCCCCGGATTGAACGATACAAAATTCGGAAACCGGTGCGATCCCACCTTGCCCACCACTTCGTTATTCGCATTCACTGACGTAATCGGAAACCCGTTCTGCCACTGCAGCGAATACACAAAATCCCAGTTCTTCTTGAACCACGGCACCTCGAACGGCAGCCATCCCCACGAAATCACCCGGTTCGGCGTATCCCACGGCAGCGGACCGCTCTGCTGCGGCCCCAGCAGCGAAATCGTCGGCGAATACTCAATCGCCGCGTTCGTGTGCGCATACGACCACGTGTACGCGGCAAACAGCGTGTATCCGTGCGCGAACGTCTTCCGCGCCTGGATCTCCGCCTCGTAATCATGATCCGTCCGCCCGTTTGTCAGTAGGTAG
>JAJZIF010000065.1 GCA_021810735.1 Acidobacteriota bacterium | reverse complement strand
GCTCATGGAGGCTGTGCGGACGTTGCTGTATCGACGGTGGCGGCCAGTGCCGAAACAAGCGCGGGAGGCGGCATGAGCTACGTTGCACGCGCGGCGTGCGATGTGTGCCAGCGGGTGAAAGGCGAGGCGAATCACTGGTATGGGTATTCGAAGACCGTGCTGTTGGCTGGACGGTTATCTCTTTATCCCTGGAACGAACAGGACGCGCAATTCGACGGCTCGATCTGCAGCGACGACTGCGCCCACAAACTCTTAAGCCGCTATTTAAGCGGCGAAGCTTCCCCCAGCAACGAACAAAAAGGAGAACCAAATGGATGAACCGAACATGGAGTTACTCTCGCTGCAGAATGTCTGTGGCGGAGCGGCTGAAGAACTTTTCCAACGCGCCGTTGGCGAGGTCTTCAAGAACATCACCGATGTCAACACAAGCGAAAAAGCGAAACGCTCAATCACGCTGACGCTGGAATTCAAGCCGTATAAAGACCGTTCTGGCGCGGAAGTCGCGCTGCACATGAAGTCCAAAACCGCTCCGGTGAAACAAGTCGATGCCAACGTGTTTGTCGCGCGGCGCGCCGGGGAGCTGCTGGTGGTTCCGCGCAATCCTCGCCAGGTGGAACTGTTCAGCGGAGATCCATCCACGAAACACATCGAGTCCATGAAGCCCAAGACCAACTGAGGTTTTCGACCCCTCCATGCACGTTTAACCAACCAAGAAAAGAGTGAATCATGGAAGCAGCGACCGTAGACAAAATAGTGGCTCTCGCGCCCGCGAATGAACTGGAAATCGCGGGCCTTACCTTCACCGACAAGAAAATCTATCTCGCCGATCTGCCCCACATTGCACCGTTTCAGGTGTGCTCGCTGACAGCGGTGATCGATCTGTTGGAAGCTCACCCGGACGATTTCGATCCGGCGAATTACCTGTTGCATGTGACCTCGGAAAGGCGCGTGGAACTCCGTGCGCGGCGCAGCGACAAGTATGCGCATCGCTCCTCTTTAATCGTGACGTCTCCTGTCGAACGCGACATGAACTTCAAGTTCGGGACGTTCTATCCGCAGGAAGAGTTCGCGATCGCGCTGCAGGCGTTGTTCGTGCCCTCAGAAGACCTGAGCCATGTGGCGAAGGTCGCATCCAGCCTGGATGCGCAGGATTCGGTCAAGCAGGAAGACGACGGCGTAACGCAACGGGCTACGGTGAAAAGCGGCATAGCGCTGTCGAGCGAAGTGGTCGTCAAACGCCGGGTGACATTGGCACCGTTTCGGACGTTCCTTGAAGTGGACCAGCCGTTCAGCGATTTCATTTTCCGGGTGAAGACAACACCGGCAGGTGCGTCGTGTGCGCTGTTTGAGGCGGACGGGGGCGCATGGAAGATCACGGCCATCCATAGAGTCGCGGCGTGGCTGACGAACGCGCTGCATGGGTCTTCCCTCGAAGGGCTGCAGGATCTGCCCGTCATCGCCTAACTGTGTAGCCGCTAATTATTTTTCTACCTTGGAGTTGTACTGCATGCGAGTGGCAAAGGAACTCTCCCCCAATTTTACGGGGTTCCCGAATGTGCTGACGGATCGGCTGATGGCCGCTGCCGGTCCGTCTCGATGGGCGCTGATTACCGTCATCGTCCGAAAAACCTACGGCTGGCATCAAGAATCCGCCGCCATTTCCCTGGCTGAGTTCGAGGCGGCCACGGGCCTGGGGCGTCAGGCCATCATCTTTCGGCTGCGCCAGTTGGAAGAGGCTGGGCTTGTCGTGCGAACCAGAAACACGCCGCGCACGGCCCCGTTCTGGGAGCTGAATCTGGAGGGCGAGATGGAAGAGATCCTCGCTGCCCTTCCTCCCATCCGGCGAGAGCAAAATTCCGCGCCTGCTAGTGTGATTAGCACACTACCCCCTAGTGTGATTAGCACACTACCCCCTAGTGTGATTAGCACACTACCCCCTAGTGTGATTAGCACACTACCCCCTAGTGTGATTAGCGTACAAAACGACGTGTCGCAACAGAATTGTATTAAAGAAAGTATTAAAGAAAATAAAAACCTTTCACGAGTCGCAAAAAACGCGACTCGCGAGGGGGAGGAAATCGGAAACGAGAAGGCGCAACCGGTCGAACCGGAAGCCGATCCCAGACATGCTCCTTTGCGGCAGGCGATCCAGGCGATGCAGCGGGCGGCTGTCGGCTCGGAAATCTGGGATGGGCGATGCGCCGGGGCGCTGGGCCGGATGCTGAAGGCGCGCTCGGCGCGGCAGTGGCCGCTACAGCGGCTGCTGGAATGCGCGGGAAACCGCTTCGCCAGCGATGTGAATCACGCCATGACGCCCGCTGTGTGGCTGGCCGCGCTCACGGACTACGCGAACGGGCCGCTGGATCGCTACGGCAAGCAGAGGCGTCCAGACGAGTGGGCCATGAAAGCCGCCGTGGGCGCGATGCCGCGCAAGCCGGAGCCGAAGCCGAAACGGAATTTCGAGAAGGACCTGGCGGACAGCGTTGAGGAGCTGCTTGCGATGGGCGGCTTGAGTTTTCGCTCGCTTGACGGGGCCGCTTGGCGCGCTCAATTGCTGAAAGCGGCGGCGGATGCGGATGTGAATCAGCACTCTTTCCAGACGTGGCTATTGCCGGTGCGGGCGCTGGCGATTCGCGCGGACGGTACGGGCATTTTGCTGGCGCCGAATGAAAACTGGGGGTATGTGCGGGAGAAGTACGGCGACGTGCTGCGCGAGGCGCTTGGGGTCGCGGATTTCCAGCTTGTGATCTGGGATGAGAACGCGGAGGGCAACCCATGGGTCCCGATTTGAGATTTCCTGCGGGTTCGATCACCACGCAGGAAATAGCCTACACAACTGAGTCCAGCAACGGGGAGGCGCAGATGAAACAACGCATTGCTGTGCTTGTGGGGGTGGGGTTTCTGGGAGCGCTGCTCTCGGGATGCGCCGACATCCACGTGGAAATTGGCTGTCAGGGAAACGCGCCAGCGTTGACGAACGCGCCGACACACACGATTCAAACGCATCACGAATGCGGACTACACAGGGAGCACGGAGAGGAAGCGATGAATCGATTGGAACCGGGAACGATGTGCGCGGATTGCCACTGCTGTGAGGCTGTCGCGATGGTGCTGGGCGAGCCGCTGTGCCGGTCGTGTCGGGTTGGCTTTCCGCTGTGCGAGAAGAAGCGGAAGGCTGGCATCCACCCGCCAGCTCCGATGCAGCCTGTCCGCGTGCAACGGGGACTGCCGGTCAAACCTTCCGCCGCGCCGCGTGAGGCCAAGATTGCCGTCGCGACCGGCGGGGAACCAGCGCCGGAACCAGAGCAAATGCAACCGACACACAAACCCAAGGAGATGCCAGTGACGGTACAAGGGAGGAAGACTGCCAAGGAAGTGATCGTCGGGATACAAGGAGAGCCGGTCAGCCTGAGCAATCAGGCGGTGGCTGAGAAATATGGGTTGAGCGCCCAGACGGTGCGAATCTACCGCAGGAAAGTGGGGATTATGGGGAACCAGCGGTTCCGGCGAGCGAAGCCTGCGACCCAGGAGCGGCAGGTCGCGCCTGCGACCGAGGAGAAGCTGCTCAGCGTTCCCGCGAGCGAAGAGGCCGAGTCGGACGCATGCAGCGTGCAGGTGAGGCTGGACTTGACGCTGGATCAGCTCAATTCCATTTGGCAGCGGTTATCGTGGATGTGAAGGGCGTTGCGATTCAAGCCGCGCTGGAAGCGACGGTGTAGCCCATGGCGGACGAAAAAAAGAAGTGGGACTTGACGAGCGCACATGCGATGGGCGCGGCGGCGGAATGGCTGCGCAAGCGTGGCGATTGCATCCTGGTGGTTGCGATTCGGGCCAACGACGTGGGGTTCTCGGTGGACCCGCGCTGCACGCCGCTGGATGCAATCGAGTTGATTCGGGTGGAACTGCCTCGGCTGTTGCAGCAGTTGGAAATGGATCGTTTGCGGAAGAAGGCCTAGCATGTCGAAAACCACGAAGACGCTGCCCACAGTTTCGCGGCCGCAGGAAGAAGACGAGCTTTCGCTGGACCTGAAGCTGTTGCGGCGACTGGCGACCAACGCGGTGCGCGAGGCGTGCGAAGTGCGGCGCGGCGATCTGACTCCGCGGGCGATACTGGCGTATCAGTGGTTGACGGAGGCGGGATCGAGCCAGCAGACCTGGACGCTGGCGTGGATCTGCCTGGAGTTGGATTGGGACTATGAGAACTGGCGCTCGAAGGCGCTGGCCTACGTGCATCGAAAGTGGCGTGGCACGGCGTGGCGCGAGTTTATGCGCAAGCTGGAAGCGCGTTCGCGGCAGGTGCGCTCGCTGGCGAACGGCGGCGCCGCGGACTATCTGCCGCTGGTCGAGTTGAGCTACTGGCACGAAATTGCGGATGTCGATCTGCCGGAGTCCGAGCGCGCCGAGAAAAAGCGCGCGGAGAAGATTCGCGCATTGCTGCAAACCCCGCTGGAATTTGATGCTGAGGCGGATGGGACGCACACTGAGCTGGTATGAAGAGTCCACGTATTCTTTTCGCGCTGCTGCTGCTGCCTGCGTTGCTGCCGGCGCAGACCACGACGGTGACCGCGTCCAACATTGCCGACGTGGGTGGCCATCCGGTGACCGGATATTTCTGCGTGCAGCCAGCGCAGCAGTTTGTGCGCGGCGGCGGCGGGAACGTGACCGCGTCGCAGGCGTGCTACGGGATCTCCGTCGGCGTCCTGCAGAGCGGTGTGACGCTGGCCGACACAAGCCTGACGAACCCAAAAAACGTCTGTTATCAGGTCACGATCAAAAACTGGGCGCAACATCCGCTGGCGAGCTATGCGTGCATGCAGCCCAGCGGGAGCACCTTCGACTTCGATACGTTCGTGCAGGCATCCCCGCCGTACATCCCGACGAGCTTCACCGTGCCGCAGTGGAGCTACAACGGGACGGCTCTTCCGAGCACGATCAATCTTACGGGTCCGGGCGTCAGCTATGCGACGGGCACGCTCACATTCGGCGTCCCTCAGACGTCTACTCTGCTTGTCAATGAACTCAACACCACGCCCATCTCCTCGACGAGGCTGGCGGCTGCGTTGCTCCCGCAGGCGACAAACTCTCTTCTTGGCGGCGTCATCTGCGACGGGACAACCATCAATTGCAATGTGGGTGTCATCAGCGTGACGCAAGGGCCGATCCCGGCTTCGGCGAATGTACTGGGCTCGAATGCCAATGGCGTCCCGGTGGTGGCGATCTCGGCGAATATTGCGGAGGCGCTGAGCGCTACACCGAGCCCGCTGAGCGTGAGCACGCTGAATGCGACAGGCGCAACTGTAACTGGGAACCTGAAAGTCGAGTATAGTTACCCGGAACTGGATATCGTCGCGAACGGAGGTACAGTCGTAACGTTTGGGCTGGACGCTACAGCAATCGGCGGAACAAAATGGGTTTTGGATAGTACGACAGCTTGCGCGGATTCCTTTATCGCCCAGAGTGGCGCGCCGCCCAATATCGTATTTTATCCGGCAGGCCAACCTACAACCTGCAATTTACCGAACAATGGTTCAACCACTGCGGTAGACAACCTGATTATCGTTGGTGCCCTCACCGCACCTACAGTATCCGCGACCGCATCGGTAACGACGCCGGTGGTAGCTAACAGCGCGGCGCAAACTTCTGTGACATGCGCGACTTCCGGCACGGCAGTCTTCTCCATGCCGGAGCAAGGGAGTAGCTACAAGAGCGTGATGATTCACCTTGGCGCATGTATCGGCGCGGCCAGCTTTACCTTTCCGGTGGCCTTCAGCTTTCCGCCCCAGGTATCGAGTCAGATGCTGGCGTCCACCGCAACCTCGATATCGGCCACAGCGGTTACAGTGACGGGAACGGCGTCGCCAGGAAGCACTGGCTTTCTCAAGCTGGATGGGTATTGAGCGGCATGAAAACCTACTTGAAAATCGCAACGATCTTTTTGGCATTCGGACTGAGCGCGGGTTGGGCCATGGGGCAGACGGCGAACGCGACGGCGCTGTTGACGGTGGAGGGTCCCAAGGTCGCCGCCACTCTGACCTTGTCGCCCAGCACGCTGGCGATCCATGAAGGCACGACGGCGGTCTTTACGGTGAAGGTGACAGGCAGTTCGACGGTGACGCCGACTGGGACGGTCCAGCTCTACTCCAAGGGGCCGAGCGGCACAGCCTATACGTTGCTCAATACATTTTCTCTGGTGAGCGGAAGCGCGACCTGCGACTATCCGATCCCAGCGACCGCGCCGACCGGCGGCTATTATCTGACTGCGGTGTACAGCGGAGACGCCAACTATTCGGGTGGTGTCGCGCCCTAAAAAAGCTTTCCACATCCGCCTCGGCGGATGGAAGGAAGGACAGGCAGCTTGGGGAGTGGAGACACTCCCCTATTTTTTTATGAGCCTCTTTCGGCGCGGCAATACGTGGTGGTACGAGTTCCGCATCCGCGGGCAGCGGGTGCGCGAGTCCAGCCACACCGCCTCGAAGACGCTGGCGCGGGAAGCGGAGCGCGAGCGGCGACGGCACATTGTCGAGGGCATCTCCTATCTGGCGGCGCGTCAGCCGAGCTTGTTTTCCCTCCACGCAAAAGAATGGGCGCAGGCGATGCAACCGCATTGGCGCGATAGCACGCGGCGCGTGGTGAAGGGCAATCTGAAGCGGCTGATGCCCACGTTTGGAAAGATGCTGCTGAGCGACATTACGGCGGCGGACATCGGGAAATATCAGGCGCGGCGCGCGGCGGCCGGGATGAGCGGCGCGACCATCAATCTGGAAGTGGGCACGCTGCGGGCGATTCTGCGGCGGCATCGTTTGTGGGCGAACCTGCAGCCGGATGTGCGCATGATGCGGGCGCGGACCGATGTGGGCCACGCGCTGAGCGTGGAAGATGCGGGGCGGCTGCTGGCGGCGTGCCGGAAAAGCCGGTCGCGGAGTTTGTATCCGGCGGTGTTGCTGTCGATCCATACCGGCCTGCGGAATTTCGAGCTGCGGGCGCTGCGCTGGCGGTGCATCGACTGGCGGCGCAAGGTGCTGCGCGTGGAGGTCTCGAAGACCGCTGGCGGGGAAGGCCGGGAAGTTCCGCTGACGGAGCTGGCGCTGGCGACGTTGCGGAACTGGCGCGAGGAGTTTCCAGGGAGGGCCGGTCCTGATTTCTTATTTCCGAAAATGAAAATCGGATTCGCATCCCGAAACGGAAACACGATTTCCGTAGACCCAAGCCAATCGATTTCGAGCTGGGGAAGGTCGTGGACGCGAGCGCGGAAAGAAGCCAGGGTGGAATGCCGATGGCACGATCTGCGGCATACGTTCGCCAGCCGTTTGGCGGAAGGCCAGGTGAGCGATTCGACCATGCTGGCGCTGATGGGCCACATGAGCGTGAAGATGAAGGAACGGTACAGCCATACCCGGCTGCAAGCCAAGCGCAAAGCGGTCGAAGCGCTGGGCTAGCGTGGGGAGGGATTTCCGCGTACCGCTGGGGGCTTCAAAAAAAAATCCCCTTTTTTTTGGACTCCCCGCCGGGGGGTACGCGGCATTTTTTGCCCCCAAAAGCTGGGAGAACCTGGGGGGTACCTAAGGAACTCCCCTATATAGTATTTTTTGAAAACGGGCTACTTCGCGTCGGGGCAGATCTCAATGTGGTTTTCGCCGGTATCGCGGAATCTGCCTCGGCCGCGCCGGTCATGCTCACCGGCAATCCCAGTACGCGGTCGAGGAATAAGACATGATGCACGCCGTCCTGAGTATCCCACTCAAGGGTCCGATCCAGCGGCTGCGCGGCGTTTTCCCGCGCTAGGATTGGGTGCTCGATGGCCCATAGTTCTTCAAGGATGGTGGCCACGGGACTGGCCATGGGCTGCTTAATCAGATTTATTAGCTCTTTGCTCATCTTCTTCATGGTTTACCAGCCTTTCGTAATACGGCGTGGCGCGAGGGGCAGCGCGGCAGGTGGGCGCGCAGATCGCGTGCGCCGTATTTACGACCGCAGAACTTGCAGGGACGCAGGACCTTGGCGCGCGGCGGAGGAGCCGGAATGCGGCGCCCAAACTCGGCGTTGAGCGCGGCGTCGGGGATGGTGGACAGATCCCATGTGGAGCGATAGCGGGTCATTTCTCCAGCTCCGCAGATATTCTCGCTAAACCGTAGGCATTGCAGAGAGCAGTTGTTTCTTCGATGGCGTACTTTTGCATCGTCATTGGGTTGGAATGCATCATTTTGCCGGTGCTGTTTTCGCAGACGATCCAGCCGCGTCCTGGAGCTATGCGTTTGACAGTGAAGTATAGACCATCCATGCCGTCGATCTGAAATGTTCTCGTCATCGCGCGGCCTTCCAATCCTGCGCTGACGTGCCACGCATGATGCGGTAGGTGCGTCCTGTCATCGTGTTTCCCTCTGTGCAATGGGTCTCGCGATACCGGAGAAAACTAATCCCGAGGCGCGCGGATTTTAGCGAATCTCTGACTGTGACGGTTTGTCCGTCGGATGCCAAGATGGCATATCTTACTGTGGCTTTCATGATCTTTCTCCTATGCGGCTAGTTGCCGCAGACCGGTCTCATCAGTGCCGGACGGTCATCACCGGCAGACGGGCAGTTTGGCCCGTTTCGACTCATGCGGCGAAGCGCGCTTCTGTATCGCGCAACAGCGGTAAGTGACGACGAACCGCAGCGAGGGCTTCATCCCTAGCTTCCTCTGGCGTTTGTAGGCGAATGTTGGCCAGATCGTCGTCGTTAAGGCTGCGAGGGGACGCTGCATAGCCATCTGCCCAGATAATGCGCCGATTCCCGATATAGCGCCCTGCGCAGCCATCCGGTACCCACACGAGAGAGGTGCCCGTCACGAGTTCATCGAGAAACGCGAAGATTGCATGTTGGTTGTGTCCGATTTCCGTGTTTGCTTCCATTTCAGAGGCGATGGTTGTGCGAATGGCGTCCATCTGCTTGCGGACGTCGGCACAGGCGCGGTCAAGGCGAACGATTTCATAGTCCAGCAGCGATTTGTTGGCGAGCTGCGCGAAGAGATCGGTTTCCTTGGCTTTGAGTGCTTCGAGTTTGGATTCGTTGGTCATTGTGTTTTCCTCCTGATTTGCTTACACGTATAGATTAGCACATGCAGAGCACGTGTCAACTAAAAAATGAGGGAAAAACGCAGAAACCTGTGGAAAACTTTTGGGCTACCCACAAAATACCCCACAGTCGCGATTTGACACACGGATGGAATTGGCGCGAAGCCGCGAAATACGCGGCTTTTCCGAGATGGCGAGACGCAGCGCAGCGCTAATTAGGAATTGTTGGTGCGGGTCACGCCTGATTCGTATAGAAACGCAGCGAACAAAAGGCGATGAGATCGTATATCGTATATACTATTTTCTACGATAAAAACGGGAAATTTCAAGTTCGGACATTTTGGAGCCAGTTTTCTGAAAACGCCGCGCGCTGGAAGCCGCATAAACATTGGAAATCGCGAAAAAAATCGTATAGGTTTTGCAATGTCCACGTGTCCGAACTTGGCGCTCAAGAGGCCGCGCTGCATGATGATCGTGCGGCGTTCGGTGCGGGGCTACAACCTGGCTTTGATCTTGACGGATACGATCGCCGCAATTTGACGATGGAGATGCGATGGGACCGTGTGAGTTGTGCAAAGAAATGGTGCAGGCCGGTGAGCCGAAGCGCACGTTTGTGACGGCTACGGATCAGCGCGGACGGACGGCGCATGACAGTTGTTTGAAGCGTGTCAGTTGGACGCCGGAAGTGCAGTTTAGCGGCAGCATCCACGTGGATGGATTGCGCGATGTGCTGACGCAACATCATGTAAGCAAAGGGCAAGCGCCGCTGCTGGTCTGGTCGGGACTGCGGGTTCGGCTGATCGATGCGGGCAGGCGGGACCATCGTTGCGTGTGGTGCAAGGGCGCGTGCGGGGATGACGAGGATCTGGATACGCTGTGCGTGCTGGACTCGCATGTCAAGCCGCATACGGAGTGGCATGCAACCCAGTGGATTCACCGGGGCTGCATCGATCCGGCGATGGCCGCGCGGCGTTTGGTACGGATTGCTCGTAACTATCATTGTTTCAGCGGGTTGCGGCTGAAGTCCTGATGGACCATGCAGGGGGGCGAAGGAATGGAAAAGGTACTCCCAGAGCGGTCGCGCTGCGGGGTTCGCGCCAGGCCTGGGGGGCGCCTAGAGCCAGGAATTTGAGGTAGAAATGTCCGAACTTGAAAAAATGAGGGAAAAGGGAAGGTTTTTCGAGTTTGCTCGAATGCGCGAGAGTCAATGATTACGCGGGTTTGACGTGAATTGCATAAGGATTTTTCAGTTCGGACATTGGGGGTTTTTCGGGGTGTTGCGGTTTTTGTGAGCCATGGCGGACAAGAAAATCAAGACGGAATGGATCACGATTTCCGCAGCGGCGGCGCGTTTTGGGGTGGTGGACCGGACCTTTCGGCGCTGGATCGAGCGCGGGTTGCCGATCCACGCGGACAGCAAGAACAAGCGGCAGATCGATTGGCTCGCGGCGCTGGCGTGGTATGTGCAGGACCAGATTCCGCCGCCTCCGCCGACGCCGGAACTGCCGGAGACGCCGGATGACGAGAACATCAACCAAGCGATGCTGCGCAAGACCAAGGCCGACGCTGACCTGAAGGAACACGAGTTGGGGGTGCGGCGGCGCAATTACGTGCAGGTGGTTCTGGTGGAGAAGACGATTGCGGACCTGGCCACGCGCATCCGGGCGAAGCTGCTGGCGGTGCCAGGAAAGCTGGCGCCGGAACTCGAAGGGATGGAAAAGGCCGAGATGCAGGAGCGGCTGGAGATTGAGATGATCCACATCCTGAGCGAACTGCAACGCGCACCGGAGACCGCATGAGCGCGGCTGCGGTGGGGATGGAGAGGGCCGTGGAGCGGGGGCTGTCGGCGTTTTCGCCGCCGCCGAAGTTGAGCATTTGCGAGTGGGCCGAGGAACATGCGCGGCTATCGCGGGAAAGCTCGGCGGAGCCGGGGCAGTTTCGCGCGGACCGGGCGCCGTATCAGCGCGGCATTCTGGACGCGATCTGCGACCCGCACATTGAGCGGGTGGTGATCGAGGCCGGGGCGCAGGTCGGCAAGACGCTGATCGAGCTACTGACGATTGGGTATTACAGCGATCAGGACCCGTCGCCGATCCTCTGGATGCAGCCGACGCTCGACATGGCGGAGGCGGTGAGCAAAGATCGGCTGGCTCCGTTCATTCGGGACACGCCGCGACTGACCAACGTTTTCGCCGACCCAAAGGCGCGGGATTCAGGCTCGACGCTGCTACACAAGCAGTTTACCGGCGGTCACATCACGCTGGTCGGGGCGAACTCGCCGTCGAGCCTGGCCAGCAGGCCGATCCGGGTTGTGCTGCTGGATGAGGTCGACCGCTATCCGATCAGCGCGGGCGCGGAGGGCGATCCGATCACGCTGGTGGTGAAACGCGCGACCACGTTCTGGAACCGCAAGATCGTGATTGCCTCGACGCCAACGGACACGACGAGCCGGATTGACCGGCTGTATGGCGAAAGCGATCAGCGGGTGTATGAGGTCCCGTGCCCGGATTGCGAGACGTATCAGCGCATTCTGTTCGCGCAGATCAAATTTCCAAAGTCGAAGGACGGACTGCCGTTTCGCGGGCCTGTCGAGTATTTATGCAAGGAATGCGGCGTGCTGATTCCAGAGGCGAAGCGGGTCGCCATGCTGCGCCGTGGGCGCTGGCGGGTGACCATGCCGGGAAACGGCGACGGCAAGACGGCAGGGTTTCATCTGTCGAGCTTGTACTCGCCGTGGCAGCGATGGACGGAGACGGTGCAGAAATTTCTGGAAGCGAAGACCACGCCGGAAACGCTGCGGGTGTTCGTGAACACGGAGCTGGGGGAAATCTGGCAGGAATCGCGGGATGCCATCAAGGTGGCGCGGGTGCTGGAACGGCGGGAAGCGTATCCGGCTCCAGCGCCGACGGGTGTGCTGGTGGTCACGGATGGATGCGATGTGCAGAACGATCGCATTGAGGCTTCGCGGTGGGGATGGGGGAAGAACCAAGAGGGCTGGCTGATCGAGCATCGCGTGTTTCGCGGCAAGCCGAGCCTGCCCACGGTGTGGGAAGAGTTGGATGCGTGGCTGCGCGAGCCGGTCGAGCATGAGCTGGGGATAACGCTGCGGTCGATTGCGTCGTTTATCGATTCGGGCTGCTTGAGCACG
>JAJZIF010000064.1 GCA_021810735.1 Acidobacteriota bacterium | reverse complement strand
TCATCGCCCAGGGGGAATATCATGTTTTGTCATCAGTGCGGAAAGTCTTTGCCGGCGGGGTCGAATTTCTGCCCCAGTTGCGGCGCGTCTGCCGGCGCCCACGTCTTTGCCGCGTCACCTTTAAATACCATGTACCGGCCCCGCGGCCTGCGCATGATGGCCGGTGTCTGCGCCGCATTTGCCGTTCGCTATGGCTGGGACCTGACGGCAACTCGCGTGATAACGGTGCTGCTCGGAGTGCTGATTTTTCCCGTCATGGAGATTGCCTATCTCGTAGCGTGGATGTTGATTCCGGAAGAAATTCCGCTCATGCCTCCGCCTCCGTTCGTTCCGCCCGTGCCTCCTCCGCCTCCGTCCAACCCGCAGGCGTATTGAAGCTGTTTCCCCGCCGCCGAGAGGCGCCCTCCGGGTATCGCGCACCCATTCTCCCAAAGCAAGGGTGGGCGTGTGGACGTTCGGCGCACAAATTACGGCTTCATCCAATCGTCCTCTTCCACGCATCTTCCGAAGAACACCTCGATCGCCATTTATATTGGAGGTAAATGGAACTTCGAGTCGCCCGTGCAAATTGAACATAACGGAGCCAGCCTGTTCGTCACCACGCTGGGCACTGGCCCAGACGTCATTCTGTTGCATCCCACTCCGGTCCACCATGCCTTCTGGCTGCCCGTGGCGGAGTTGCTTGCCGATCGATACCGCCTAACCCTGCTCGACCTGCGCGGACACGGCAAATCGAGCCTCGGTGCCGGCGAAGCTGCCATTGCGATGGGCATGCTGGCAGACGATACCCATGCTGTTTTGCAAGCCTTGCAAATCGAACACGCGGCCTTTGTCGGCTGCTCCATCGGCAGCTACACGCTGTACGAGTATTGGCGACGTTTTCCGCAAGAGATGGCGGCACTGGTCATCACCTGCGGCAAGCCCCAGCCGGACACGGAAGCCAACCGAGAAAAGCGTCGCGAATCCATGCATGCCGCACAGCAACCCGGCGGATTGCAAAAGTTTTTCGATCAAACGGCGGATACGCTGGTCGGGCCCACAGCGAAACGGCTTCATCCCGATATCCGCGCAGCCGCCCGCGCGATGATGGACGGCTTCTCGCTCGAAGCCATGCTGGCCGTGCAGCAGGGACTCATGCAGCGGCCCGACTCGGTCCCCACGCTGAAGACGATCCATGTGCCTATATGCGCCCTGGCCGGCGGAGAAGACCAGGGCAGCACCACGGCTGAGATGCATATCATTGCCGAGCAGGCGCCGCGCGCTGAGTTTCATCTGCTCCAGGATGCAGGCCATTACGCTCCGTTGGAGCAGCCGCAAAACGTGGCCACCTTGATTGCAGATTTTCTAGATCGCGAATACAGGCCCCGCCATTCCGTCCGCGCTGCGAGGAAAGCCCATTGAGTCCAGTGAACCGATTGCAGGAAATTCCCACCCGGCCGTTTCACTACGCCGGCGCGCAGGACCGTGATTTATTGTGCGATCGCGTGCCTCTGTCTCGGCTGGTCCGCGCGTATGGAACGCCGCTCTATGTCTACTCGGCAACCAACATACTCGGGCGTGTCCGGTTGTTCGCCGAAGCCTTCGCCGGAATGCGGGCCACCGTCTGCTATTCCGTCAAGGCCAACTCGAATCTTTCCATTCTGCGCCTACTGGCGGCCGCGGACGCTGGCTTCGACATCGTCTCCGGCGGCGAACTCGAACGCGTCCGCCAGGCTGCAAAATCCAGCCTGCGCAGGGTCGTGTTTTCCGGAGTTGGCAAGACCGCTGCCGAGATCGACGCCGCCCTGGCCGCGCGCATTCTTGTCTTCAATGTCGAAAGCCCAGCCGAACTCGATCTGCTGGAGCAGCGGGCCCGGCACCTTCGCAAGCGCGCCCCTGTGGCGATGCGCGTCAATCCCGATGTCTTCGCCGCCACCCATCCCTATATTTCCACTGGAATGACCGAACATAAGTTTGGAGTGGCGATCGGCGATGCCGCTGCGCTCTACCAGCGTGCCGCGCGCAGTTCCTATCTGACTCCCACCGGCGTCAGCGTGCACATCGGCTCGCAGATTCGCAGCGCCGAACCCTTTGGCCAGGCGTTGCAGCGCGTGGTCCAGCTGGTCCGGGAATTGCAGTCGTCCTACGGAATCCAGATTCGGCATATCGATGCCGGCGGCGGCCTGGGCATTTCCTATCAGGCCGACGATGCCCCGCAACAAGGAAAGCGCCCGGCGAACGCCGAGTCCTTCGACCCCAAGGCTGCTGTGTTGGAATACGCGCAGCAAATGCGCGTCGCGCTGGCTGGCTTCGACGGCGAGCTGTTGTTGGAACCGGGGCGTTTCATCATCGCCCAGGCTGGCGCTCTGCTGGCGCAGGTCCTGCACACCAAGCGCAATGGCAAGAAAGCATTTGTCGTCACCGACGCCGCCATGAACGACTTGATTCGTCCCGCCTTGTACCAGGCGTACCACTCGATTCTGCCCCTGCGCCGTCAGCAGGACCGTCCCTCCGCTGTGGTCGATGTCGTTGGTCCGGTCTGCGAGACGGGAGACTTCTTCGCCCGCGACCGCGAGCTGGCCGCCCTCGATGCGGGAGACTTCCTCGCCATCCTGGACGCTGGCGCCTATGGAATGTCTCTCAGCTCCAATTACAATTCCCGTCCCCGCGCGGCGGAGGTGCTGGTGGAAGGGAATCGACATCGCCTGATTCGCCGCCGGGAAACCATGCGCGATCTGCTCGCCGTCGAGCGAGTATTCCTGAATGGCGGAGCGGAATGAGTTGCGTCGAAGGAACGCACGCGGAAAGCACTGCTCGCAATCCGGCTGAGGAACTTTCGCCGGAGTCGATCAGTTGCTGGAAGTCATTGGAATCTGTGCCGTCGCCATAGTGCCGATGGTGTCGGTCGAGGCGGTGGGAGCCTTGGAGATTGCCGAGGGACTCGATGAATATTCTCCCGCATCCCGTTGCGGGCCCAGCCCAAGCTTGATCAGGGCGCGCGAGTCGGGAGTGATTTTCGACTGCCAGCCATTATCTGTCTGATACTTCACCATCGCCGCCTGCGTGTCCGAGTCCCACTGTCCAGTCGGGCTGCCATTCAAATAATGCGCCTGGATCAGTGCTTGCTGGATCTCTGTCACCCGCTGCGGATCCATGGTCCGCTGTCCCAGGACCGCGGGGCGATGATGCCTGGATTTGCGACGATGCGCGGTTCGGCCATAGGAAGTGTGGTGCAGGGAAGCACGGTGGCTGGTTGCCTTGCTTCGTTTTGTCGTCAAGTGGCTGACACGTTTGTCATGCGTCTTGGCCGCGGGTATTTGAGAGGATGCAAACGCAGTTCCAGCCAGACTGAGTGCCAGGATCAGAATCCCGGCGGCGGCAGGTACGCGAGTTCGAGGGGGAGGGAACATGGTTGTCAAGGGTAGTGCAATTTTAGACATCCGCACCCTCCAAAGCAAGTGGAACCAGCCCGGCGGTGCATTCATCGACAATCTTCAACGATTGCAATAGAGGCGGAGGCTAATGTCGTGGCCTCCGCCTCTATTTATGGTTAAGCATTTCAATATCAATTGCTTATCCTGTTTCGGCTTCGATCGAATTATGGAAGCGTTCCTCCCACGTAGGTGTTACCCAGGTTGGCATGTTCCGGATCCACAATTAGAAAAACAACGTCGTCGCCCGATTTCAGCTTCGAGGCCATTTCCTGGAAATCGCTTACGTTCGTAATCGGTTGGCGATTCATCTGCAGGATGACCTCACCCGGAGCAAGCCCTTCCAGGCTGTCGGCGAACGAGCCCGGACGGATGCCTTGAATCAACACGCCGCCCGTGATCCCGGCCTTCGAGGCCATTTCCGGCGGCACATTGCTGACGGAAATTCCCAGTTTGCTCGTCCCATTTTGCTGTGGGCTGTTCGAGTTGCCGTTCGGCGCAGTCTGATTGTTCAGTGCCGCCATCATGTCCGCCCGGTTGGCAATGGTGATCGTCGCCGTCTGTTGCTTGCCATTGTGAATGTAACCGAGGGTAGCCGTACTACCCGGCTTGCGAGAAGCAATATCGGAGATCAGATCGTCGCCGTCCTTGACCGGTCGACCGTCGATGCTGACGATGATGTCCCCCGCCTTCAGTCCGGCCTTGGCCGCCGGGAACCCGGGCTGGACCGAGCTGATGATAACGCCGTTCTTGAAGCCATACACATGGGCGACAGCAGGCGAAACGACGGACTGAAAGCTGATGCCGATCGATCCACGCACCACTTTATGCTCGGGCCCAATCAACTGGTTGTAGACATTGGCAATCGAGTTGGCCGGCATGGCGAAGCCGATGCCCTCGTTGCCGGCGGATTGCGTATAAATGGCCGTGTTCATGCCAATCACCTGGCCATCCATGTTGACCAGCGGGCCGCCGGAGTTTCCGGGATTGATGGCCGCATCCGTTTGCAGGAAATGCTGGAATTCGCCAGGGTTGCCGGGTTCAATCGACCGGTTCTTTGACGAGATGATGCCCGCGGTCACCGTCTGATTCAGGCCAAACGGGCTGCCGATCGCAATCACCCAATCGCCCACTTCCGTTCCGTCGGAATTGCCGAGTTTGATGGTGGGCAATGGATGATCTACGGTAATTTTCAAAACAGCGATGTCTGTGTCCTTGTCGATTCCGACCACCTTGGCTGGATGTCCCGGATACCCGACAGGATCGGTGGTAAGCTTCACGTTGATTTTATCGGCCTTATCGATCACGTGGTTATTGGTGATGATGTATCCGTGCGGATCCACAATAAAACCGGAGCCGAGCGCCTCGCGCTCGCCGCCATCCGGAGCTTGCCCTTCTGGCCCCTGCGGGCCGCCAAAGCCGAAAAAGTGATTGAAGAAATCCTGCATCCCATTGTCGCCGCCTTGGCCTTGGCCCGGCGCCTGGCCTTGTCCCTGGCCCTGTCCATCCTGACCATCCCCGTCGGGCGTATTGTCATCCGGCCCCTGCAGGTTGCCCTGGAAGCCTCGGCCGCTGGAATTCTTGGGATAGGAGACGGTATTGATGTTGACCACCGCCGGACCCACCTCTTTCGCAATCTTGGTGAAGTCGGTGGACAAATTGACCGGACTCGGGATCTGCAGCGGCTGCGCATCCGAGCTATCGACGCTCGCTTCTTTTCCATTGACTCCATGGGCCATAACGGACCCGATAAGGATGCCGGCAGACAACGTCGCAAGGATTGCGAAGGTAAAACTCAGACGGCGCGTGCGGAATTTCTCTATCCAGACTTTCCAGGCGTTCATGTGTAGTCGATCCTCGTTAGGCGTACTGATATGCTATGCGAAAATGTGAAATATTTTGGTGGGGCATCAATAGATCAGTATAGCGTCTCCGCTGCCGGCATCCACCAGGCGGCGACCAGAGGAGCTCATGGTTCAGTTTATTAGACGCACTATTAGGGGAAAGCGTAACAACTAAATCTTGCAGAGTTTTACCTTCTCGATACACCATAGCGACTATCCGGGAGGGGAACTGCTGCTGCACAGCCGGCTTCGTTGCCGCCAGCGCGGCAACACTTCAGCGGCGAAAATACCGAACAGCACCAGCAAAGCTCCCAGACCACGGCGCGGTTCCAATCTTTCCCGTAGCACCACAAATGCCGTCAGCCAGGCAAACACCGGTTCCAGCGTCAAAATTACCGCCATATTGGCCGCCGGAATCACCTGTTGGGCCCAGGTCTGGATGCCAAAGGCCGCGGCCGTCCCCAGAATCGCTGTCACCAGCAGGGCAACTTCAACCAGCGGCTGCATCAGCGGGCTTCCCGGCAAAAATGCATGCGCCAGAGCGTCCGGCTGCGGCGGCTCCAGAATGAATGCCGCCATGGTCAAAAAAACCATGCAGAAGCCAATCTGCAACAGGATGAGCTGCTCGAAGCGGACCCTCCCCGAGGCGTGCGCCAGCGCGATGACGTAGAGGGAAAATCCCAGCGCGCAAAAAAGTGTCAGCAAATTTCCCAGGCTCTCCTTGCTGTCCGCGGCGAACAGCATCGTCCATCGCGCATGGGACGGAACTGTCAGCAGCGCCACGCCCAGCAACGCCAACAGAGCGCCCGTCCATGCCGGCCATCCCGGCGTGCCGGTTCCCGGAGGCCGCAACCACGGCAGCGTCGCCATCAGCGGGACCATCACCACCACCAGCGATGTAATGAACGCGGAATTGGTGGGCGTGGTGTAGGCGAGTCCCTGCGTCTGGAAGACATATCCGACCGCCAGACTGGCCCCCGCTGCGGCGCCGAACAACCACGCCTGCCGGGTCAGTTGCCGCCACTCCTTGTGGTAGACCAGCGCCAGGCATCCAAAGGCCAGAATCGTGCGCAGCGCGTTGAACCACTGTGGCGCGATGTCGGCGAGCGCTTCCTTGATCAGCACAAAGGTCGCGCCCCACAGCATCACCACCGCAAACATCAGCAGATGGGCGAGGACGTTGCGCGAGATTCTTGGCGAAGCTGTATCTGTCATGGGCGGTTCGATCATTCAGAGTGGCCGGCGGGAATGGGAACGCGCATTACACTTCCGGCTGTGCCAATGCCAGCAAGAGCAGCAGAATGCGGCGCAAGGCCAAGTCGCGTCCCGCGGCGTCGAACCACTCCTCCAAGGTATGGACACCCCCGCCGCTGCCGCCACTGCCAAGACTGACGGCTTCGATGCCCAGTGAAAGCGGAATGTTCGCGTCGGTGGAGGCAGTACTGACGTGGCTCCGGATCTGGAGATGCCGGTCGACAGCCCGCAGCGTGCTCAGAATGCGCGCATCCTCTCGCAGCGCGGCGGCGGGACGCTCTCCGATGGTTGCGATTTCAAACTGAATAGGGTCCGAACCATGGTTTCCACTCGGCACGTCCCCCGCCGCGCGGTTCGCGTTCTCGACAGCGATTACCACCGCGTCATGGATATGTTCTTCCAGTTGCAGCAGGGGCACGGTGTCGGTCGAGCGCGTATCGATGCGCGCCTCGACCCGCTGTGGAATCGAATTGATCGACGTGCCTCCTTCGATATGCCCTACATTCCATGTGGTTCGCGGAGAACCGGGCAATTGGATTCGGCCCACTGCCGTCAGGACATTGGCCAGGACCAGGATTGGATTGGGCACGCCGGCATCCGTCCAGGAATGACCGCCGGGGCCGCTGATCGTAATGCGAAACCGCTTGCTGCCCAGACCCTGGGTCACGATCGTATCGGTGCCCACGCCGTCGAGAATCACTGCGGAATGAATGCGCGCGGCGAACTGCGATTTCGAGAATATATGTCGCATCCCGCGCAGGTTGCCTTCCCCTTCTTCGCCAACATTGCACGCGAAAAGGATGTCGTGCTCCGGTCGCAACCCGGCGGCGCGCATGGCTGCGGCGATTCCAAGCAGAGCCGTGATACCCGCGCAGTTGTCGCTCGCTCCCGGGATCCGCAGAATGCTACCCTCCTGCATCGGATGGCCGATGGCTTCCGCCGGAAACACGGTATCGAGATGCGCGGAAAAAAGCGTACACGGGCGAGATGCGCCTGGCTCCTGCCCCGTTTGCGCGTTCGCCGCGCCGCGCATCCATCCCAGCGCGTTGCCGCATTCGTCGATGCCAACATTTTCCAGCCCGAGCGTTGCAAATTGTTCCGCCACCCAGCGCGCTCGGGCTGCTTCTCCGAAAGGAGGAGCAGGGATCGACGCCACCTGGCGATGCCATTCGCGCAACTGCATTTCCTGCAAATGAAACCACTGAAACGCGCGATGCACGGCGGGCAGCCCCGCCAGTTGGCTGATGATTTGAAACGTCGAGCTGGCAACGGTTGGCGGCATGAGGAATCTGGTACGCGTAGTCGAAGCCAGCCTCCGCCTGCGATCGACCGCTTCCAGTCTATCGGAGATCGTGTCGTGCAGTTGTCTTGCCCGCTCGCGGCCTCGGCTCAGTAGAGGACCTTCATCAGGCATAGCCCGTTGGCTGCTGCGGTGGGTCCCGCGAGCGAGCGATCGCGTCCCTGCAAAATGCGGGCCATGTCCGCCGCTGCCATGCGGCCCCGGCCGATCTCCAAAAATGTGCCGACAAGATTGCGAACCATGTGGTGCAGAAATCCATTCCCGCGCACCGTGTAGGTCAAAATTTCCGTCGCGCCGAACGCCCACGTATTTGTTTCTGAATCGTCCGAGTTTTCTGCATTCGATGCCGCGAGCAGCGTGCCTAACGCATCCGGCATGGGAACTGAAAGCGATTCGCGCCGCCATTCAGACTGCTCGATCCGTCGCACATTCGATCGAATCAGCTCGTCCTCCCATTGTTCCGTGCGTGGCCGTCTAGAGTCGCCCGGCTCTGCGCCCGCCTCCTCGCTTTCCATCCGCGTCGTCCGATCCGGATCAGATGCGGCAAACGAAGTGAAATCATGTTCGCCGAGGATTGCCCGCGCCGCCTCTTGCATCGCCGCCAGATCCAGCGGCCAGCGCCAGCAGGTTACATAGCGCGCCAGAAACGGAGAGCAAATGGCGCCATGGAAGATTCGATATTGATACACCTTGCCGACCGCGCTGTGTCTGGCATGGAATTCCGCCGGGGCCCGCTCCGCGGAAAGGATGCGAATGGAGGCTGGAAGAATGCGATTCAGCGCGCGCTGCAAATTTTCCTCCGGAATCGCAGCCGCCAGCGAAAAGCTCGCGACCTGCCCCCATGCGTGAACGCCCGCATCGGTCCGTCCGGATCCCTGCGGCAGCACACGCTCCCCGGTAATCGCAGCAACAGCTTCCGCCAGCATTCCTTGGATCGTCCGCTTCCCCGGCTGTATCTGCCAGCCGTGGAAATCCGCTCCATCGTATGCCAGCGTCAATTTCCAGTTGCCGCTTTCCTTCCAATCGCCACTTTCTTTCATCCATCCATTCTCGCCGGGGCCGTTCCATCGGCAGCGTGGGGCGCAGAGGCCCGGACTGCTGCGATATACTCATCCTCGTTAGCAGACTACACGTGGTGCATAGACTTACCTGCGCCGTGGCCGCATTACGCCTGCGTTCGTGGCTTGGACCATCGGTCGTCGTGTGTTCGGGGATTGGCAAAGCTTTGCGGCGGATTTGAGGAAATGTTTTGCTAGGGACTCGACGGGAACCATCCAGCCCGCAATCTCGTACCCAATCCATAGAACGCGCGGAATGTGAGATAAGCTCACTTCGGGGAATCGCTGTTTTTCCCGTTTCAGGCGAACCCTGCTGGGTACGTTCCTCCGCAAAAAGAGAAGAGAGATTCAGAAGCCGGACGGCATTCCGAATCATCTGTATGAATGCATTGCACTGCGGATGACCGCATGGAATCGCTGAACGCTCAGGGGGCATAGGATTCGTTCCGCTTTGAGCCGCAATCGGCGTGTGCATAGCCACGCTACGTTGAACTGAAAATTTTTGATGAGGAAAGAAAAGGTAGGCAAACGTGAAGACGAAGGATATGCAGAGTGCATTGGTTGCGGGGTTGATGCTGTTCAATATGGTGGTGCCCATGGCCGGCGCTCAGTCCCAGAACTCGAACAATGCCGCGCCGCGGGCGAGCACAACCGAGCCGATGCCCAATGCTCCGGCCGTCGCGGCGGCGACCGTCGCCACCCCCAACCCGCCGCAACCCATCGCTAGTGGGCCCTATGCGCTTCGCCCGACCAGTCAGGATTTTTCCAAGGGGAAATCGCAGTTTCCAAATCCATTTTCCGCCTACACGCACACCACGGTCCCGCCGCCGCGCCTGAGCAACAGCTCTTTGCTCGATTCGCTGTATAAGGACGGCAAAATCTATCTCAGCCTGGACGACGCCATTATGCTGGCGCTCCAGAACAACTTCGACATCGCCATTGCCCGCTATAACCTGGACATTGCTGACACCGATCTTTTGCGCGCCCGCTCGGGCCTTTCCTTCCTGGGCGTGAATACCGGCCTGGTGACCGGGACGCTGGGCGGCAGCACCAGCCCGGTGGCCAGTTCCTCTCCCGCCGCTACCACCGGCGCCACCAGCGCCAGCAGCTCGACAGGCTCCGCCTCCGCCACCACAATTCAGACGGCGGGGGGATCGGGAGGAGGTCCAGGCGGTACTTCCGTCGGCGCGGGAGGCGCGGCCTCAGGCCCCAATGGAATTACCTCTTCCACTCTGGGCGCGGGCCCGCTGGATGTGCCATTGGAGCCGCTCGATCCGGTCGTGTCCGGTACCGTGCAATTGGCGCGAGCATACATCCCACAGACATCCAAGTTTCTTACCGGCACATTTCAGCTCAATGCGAACACGAATGAATACAACTTCAATTACTCGCAAGGGTTTCTGCCGGGTGAAACGATGGCCATCACTTTCAACAACACCCGCAGCACCAGCGACATGAACTCTATATTCGGCAACTTCTACAGCCCTGCGATCACGTCGACCTTCAACGCCCAGGTCACGCAACACCTGCTGCAAGGCTTTGGATGGTCGGTGAACGGACGCTATATCGCTATCACGAAGAACAATCGCCGCATTACCGATGTTGCCTTTCGCGCGCAGCTGCTCTATACCATCGATCAAATCGAAAACGTGTATTGGGGCTTGGTAGGCGCCTATCAGGATGAAAAGGCCAAGGAAGGCGCTCTGAAGCAATCCACCCAGTTGCTTTCCGACGACCGGAAGCAATTGCAGATAGGTACCCTGGCGCCGCTCGATGTCGTCAATGCCCGGGCCCAGGTTGCCAGCGATCAGCAGGCCCTGACCACCTCGCGGACCAAGCTGGAATATCAGCAACTGCTCATGAAGCAGGCCATCGCGCGGAACCTCGATGACCCCATCTTCTCTTCCGCGCCGATCGTTCCCACCGACCGTGTGTCCTTGATGCGGACACCTGAAGAAGACAAGTCCGTCGACGAACTGGTGCAGGAAGCCGACGCCGACAGTCCCAACATGCAGGAGGCGCTCCTGAGTCTCAAGAACCAGGAGATTACGCTCAAGTCCGTCAGGAATGCGCTGCTGCCGGTACTTGACGTGTACGGCTTTTATGGGGCCGAGGCCATCGGCGGATCGAAGAACCCGCTCATCACCTGCGGACTGATTCCATCGCTCGGCTTCGATCCGTGCTCAGGCGTGCCGGGGATCAACATCCCTTACTCCACTGTGGTCGGCAATCTGTTCAACAGCTCCGGGTCCAATAAAGGAGTCGGGTTCAACTTTACGGTGCCCCTCCGCAACCGCCAGGCGCAGGCGCAGGAGGAGCGAGCGCAGATTGAGTACCGCCAGTCCCAAATGCGGCTGCAGCAGTTGTATGTGCAGTTGCGGATGCAGGTCGTCAATCAGCTCTATGCGCTGCAGAATGACCGCGCCCAGGTCCAGTCCGTCGAGGCCAGTCTGCGGTACGCGGCGCAAAGCCTGGATGCGGAGCAGAAGAAATACCACCTGGGCGCATCCACCACCGCCAACGTTCTGTCGCAAACGCGCAACTATGAAACCGCCCAGGATAACCTGATCGCCGCTCAAACGACTTACGCGGTTGATCGCGCGGCGCTGTCCCAACTGGTTGCCGATACGCTGGAGAAATACAACATCAGCATCACGGATGCCGCCACCGGAAATATCTCTCAGGCGCCGCTGGTGCCGGGCCTGCAAGCGCCCCAACCGGAGGCCCAGCCGGAGCCATTGCATCCCGGTCAAACGCCATAAGGAATCAAAGCATTTTCACGGATAGCGTGCCCCATCCTGGCGTAGCTAGGTTGGGAAAGAACGATGCCCGCGTCACAGTAACAGTGAAAATTATTGAGCGTCGTTCTCCCGTTGTATAGAGTGCGGAGCGACAACCTCGAATTCCGCGTTGACCTTGCAGCAACGCGCGCATGGGCTGGAGCGCTATCGTTCCGTGATGCGATCCAGGAGATCAAAAAACTCAGGAAACGAAATTGCCGCCGACTCCGCTCCATGGATCTGCGTATCTCCCTCTGCGCGCAGCGCGGCCACAGCAAACGCCATCGCGATGCGATGATCGTCGCCGGCATCGATCTCCGCGCCGTGCAGCGTCTGCCCGCCGGGCACGTCCAACCCATCGTCGAATTCCTCGACCTTCGCTCCCATGGCGCGAAGATTTTGTGCCACCAGCGCAATCCTGTCGGATTCCTTCACCCGTAGTTCGCGTGCATCGCGGATGCGAATCCCATCGCGCGTATAAGGAGCAATGGCTGCCAGCACCGGCAGTTCGTCGATCAGTTGCGCCGACAGCGCGCCATCGATCTCCGCGCCGTGCAGTCCCGCTGGATTTCCCAGCACTTGCAGCGTGCC
>JAJZIF010000063.1:3463-12262 GCA_021810735.1 Acidobacteriota bacterium | reverse complement strand
CTGTAGGCAACACCCTGGCGACCGCCGAGCCAGAGACGACCCGTGCCATCGATGGCAACATAGCGTATCCGGCGCCAGCCCGCAGGCAACTGGATGGAATGCCAGGACCCAGCCTGGTCGAGCGAGAGGTATAGCGCAGAGGTTCCGCTGACCAGCACGGTGTTGTCATGCGCGGCGATATCCCAAAACGGCATGGGGTTGTAGGTCGACGAGGAGGGGCTGGGCCGCCAGACGAAACCACCATCCTCGCTATGGTAGACACCGTTCGCGGTGGCAGCGTACCACTCTCCAGCGGCGAACGCGATGCCATAGACGCTGTCTTCAATCTCGCCGTCGGGCACATAGGCGGTTTCGGTGGAAACGGAGCGGCGCCTTCCGTGGACATGAGTCACTTTGCGGGTGACCGCCTTGAGACGGTGGCCGACGTTGTCCCATTTTCCGGCGTTCCAGCGGAAAATTCCGCGATTCGTTCCCGCCAGCAGATCGCCTTCCGGCGACATGGCGAGTGCGTACACATCGTCATTCTCGAGGCCAGTGTCGATCTGGGCCCAGGTTTCTCCCGCATGCTTGGAAACAAACACGCCGCCAAATCGTTTGTCGTTCAATACACCGACATAGATCGTATTCGGATTGCTGGGATCGACCACCATGGAAGAAACCTGGCGCTCGGAAAATCCTTGATTGAAGTCATGAAAACTGACTGAGCCATCGCCACTTTCGAGGACACCGCTGCGGTCGGTTGCCATCAAGATATGCTGCGAGTTCTTGGGGTCGACGTAGATATCGTTGATGATGATGTCATCCGGAGTCATCAGCTTCCATGTGCTGCCAGCGTCGACGGTCCGATAGAGACCTTCGGTGGTGCCGGCATATACGATGTTGGAATTGTTCGGATCCTGCATCAAGACGCGGGTACGGCGGGCCGTGGTGGGAATGCCCTGAATCTTGTGGAAGTCCGCGCCCGCGTTGGTGCTCTTATAGATTCCCGAGCAAGCGCTGGTGTAGACGGTGTCGGGCGCTTTGGGATCGATGATGATCGAGAACACATCGGAATCGACGATCAAACCCTGCTTGATGCTCTGCCATGTACGACCGCCATCCACCGTTTTCCAAGGCAAATGCCAGGTGCCGGCGTAGATAATTTCCGGGTGCACGGGATCAATGGCGATGGACTCCACTTCATGAATTTCGGCGCTGCCCATGGGGCTGATCAAACTCCAATGGACGCCGCCATCCTGGCTACGATAGATGCCGGCAAGCGTACCGGCCACCCATACTTTGGGATCGGACTGGGCCTGGGCCAATGCGCGGACCGACTGGTTCGCCATGTCCGGCACGGGCTTCCAGTGATGCCCTTCGTCGTCGCTGACAAAGACACCGCCGGTGGGCTGATCCAATTTCCAGGCGCCTACCAGGATGCGCCTGGGATTCGATGTATCGAAAACGATATTGTCCACGACCAGCGAATCGGATGCGGAGATTTTGCTCAAGCGGGTCCATTGCTGAGCATTGTCCGTTTCGTAGATCCAACTGCTCGTCGTCCCGAGAAGGATGTGCGAGGGGGCTGACGGACTATAGGCGAAGCTACGCGCATCTCCGCCATACGGGCCCACCGAATTCCACGCCTGGGCAAAGCCGCATGTTGAAACGCCGGAGACGGCCATGAAGCTGAGGATGGTTATCCGAATCAAAGAGGAGGTTTGTCGCAAAAGACTCATAGGGGATTTGGTCACCATTCAAGTGAGATGGGCACCCGGCCGGGAATGGATGGTCAGCCATGATCGATCGGGTACAGCGCGCAAAAGTCCTTGATTGAGTTGAGCAAGGAAATGGGGCCAGCCAGTGTAGCTGGCCGGCCCCATTTCATTCGACTCCTCCGTCAGTCCTTATTGATTGGAGGGAGCCGCGCTGGTTGTCGCACTCTTCGCCTTACGGTGATGGCGATGGTGCGGTGTCGTTGTTGCGCGACCGTGCCCGTACGCATTCCTCGACGCCTTGACGGCGGATGTATCCACGGCAGTTGTGCCCGGTACATCGTTGTCGAAGTTGGCGCCCGACGGAACCAGATAGTTCTGAACGGTGTCCGATCCCGCGGTTCCTGTGCGGACATCGATGCGTGAAGGATCGATCCCCTTCTCGTTGACCAAGTATGCCTTGGTGTTGACGGCGCGTTCCGCTGCCTGACGATCGCCGTGGCGCTCGTTGGGAGCGCTGCTGCCGACAAGAACTGCCTTGGCGTCGGCGCTGCGTTGGAGATTCAAAGCGACATCATCCAGGCAGGCTTTCGCTTCGTTGTCGACACGGACCGGCCGACGCTTGTCGCGGCCGAAGTTGATCGAGCACAACGTCTCGGTCTTCGGTGCAGGCGGCGGAGGCGGAGGCGCATTGACCGTCACGTCGGTGGTTGAGGAAGCGGTTTGACCCTTATCGTCCGCAACATTGCCGGTCACTGTGATCACCCCAGGGGCGGCACCGGTCGTATTCAGCGTGGCGGTGTTGGTGGAGCCGCTGATTTGACCCGACGAAGCGCTATAGCTGTAGGTGAGAGGACGATTCTGCGGGCTTGTGCCTTGGCAGGTAATCGTGGCGGAATCGCCCGGATTGACCGACGTAGGATTGGCCGTGCAGGCGATGGTAGGCGGTTCGAACTGCTTGACCGTGAAAGTGGCGTTGCAGTCCGCCGATTGACCGGCCTTCTCGCCTTCAGTCACATGACCGGCAACCGTGTAGGTACCGGGATTGAGATTGGCAGTATCGACGGTTCCCGTGGAGGAAGTACCGCTGATCTTGCCGCCGGTTGTGGTCCAATTATAAGTTGCGGTCTTCTTCGGATTCAGGTTCTGCGCATTGCCGGTAACGGTAATTTGATCGCCCGGATATACTTCCGACGGACTGACGGAGCAGGTGTAGGCAACCGGTGGAGGCGGAATGATGCTGCCCATATGGAACACAAGGCCAGTGCTTAACTGAACCGCGTTGATGTTGGCGCGACCACCGAGGATATTCGTGGAGCCGTCGGGTGGCAGTGTCGCGGCGGGGCCGAAAGAGGCGTGCATGTACTGATAATCCGCCTGAAAGACGCGCCAGGAGAGACGATTCTGCAAAACGGGGATCGGCATATCCATACCGCCGCCGACTGTCAAGGCTGTTCCCCAGCGATAGGGATCTACCATGTGGATTGAAGTTACGCCGTTCGCTTCAGTGATATTCGAATTCGGGCCGCCGATGCGGGTCGTGCCAACCAATGCGTGGATGAAAGGCATTATCGAACCAACGCCGCTCAACGGTAAGCGCGCAATCGGGCCGCCGTTGATGGTGGTAAATCCGTCGCCGTTGCCGTCTGGATGGGAGGCAAGACTGCCTTCCAGGCCTAAATACTTATTGAAGAAGTACGCGCCACTTCCGATGGCTCCCTCGTTCACCGAAGAATAGGGCTGACCATTGACATTCGCATGGGGCGACAAATAAGAGTAACCAAGAAAAATATCGATCTTAGATGGGTTGACGGTGGTGAGCGAATTCGCCGTCGTACTGGTTTTGGGCGAGCTAGACGAACTCGATGCCTGCTGCGCCAAGAGCGTCGTACCCAGCCCGAGTACGCATATGGCTGCAATCCAGCAACCCTTCGTACGCAACTTAATACATTCCATCCCTGTATCCTCCACAACTTTGTTTAAATGAGCTTAGCTTAGCAATCTAGGCTCCTTGAGCGTTTTGTTCTATCTATCCCAAGCACCGACAAGAAGACCGATCCATGCCGGTCAGCTTAACAATACTTCCGCAGCGAGCATAGGGCACAAATACTAATCGAAAGGCTGCCCTACCCATACCTAGCCAGTCTTAAAGATATACCAACAGATACTCTAAAGCCAAGAAAATATATCGATCGATAAACATGGTGCGGACGACGCGACGTTTCGCCGCCGCCCTGACGCCGCCTCAGTTACTCAAGGTTCAAAACTTTTTTCACCGTACCCCGCTCGCGCAGAATTTTCTCCTGCAGCAGGGTCAGGGCATACATGAGTTGTTCCGGGCGAGGCGGACAGCCGGGCACGTAGACGTCGACGGGAATAATCTGGTTAACTCCCTGAACCAACGCATAATTATTGAACACGCCGCCGGAGGTAGCGCAAGCTCCCATGGAAATCACCCATTTGGGTTCCGGCATCTGGTCATACAGCCTGCGAATCACCGGGGCCATCTTGTTCGATACGCGTCCGGCAATCACCATCAGATCGGACTGGCGCGGGGAGGGGCGGAAGACTTCGGAGCCAAAGCGGGCCACGTCGAACCGCGAGGCTCCCATGGACATCATTTCGATGGCGCAACAGGCCAGGCCAAACGTCATGGGCCAGATAGAGCTTTTACGCACCCAGTTCAGCGCGGTATCGAGCGAGGTCAGGATCACTCCCTCATTCTGGTCGTAGCCGTAGTTGACTTCGCGCACTTTGCTCTGATTCAGCGCGCTGCTTTCGAGATTTCCAAACAAATACTGATCTTTGAGCGTGTGGGTCTCTGCCATATGGATTCTTGATCCTACATCTCCAGTATCTCGCATTTTGCCGCGGATGCAATTGCGATCGTTCATCAAAACGCCGCCTGCTTCCAGCGCGAGCCGCTCGATGGACGACACGATTTCCGCACTGACTTTCATTCCATGCGTCTGAGAGGGAGAGGCTTGCGACTGGATAGGTAGTCCCGAGTTGAGATACGGGGACGCAAACGAAGCAAACACGATCCGACTTGCTCTCGTGGAATCGGCAATGCTAGACTCCGTAGTCCTTCGAAATGCTGGTCTGGGTCGTCGCGTGTGGGACGGCTGCCCCAGCGTTTCGGTGAAAAGTTTCGAGCGGATTATATTCCTATCGATAGGATGCGCGGCTTTTCCTGAAGAGGGGCCGCCGGCAGAAAATCTCGGCGTCGATGCCGCCGACAGGAAAATCCGCTTCAGGAGAAGGTGCGGTTCCAGCCCCGGATTTGCTGGGCCATCCGTGTGTTGCTGCACGCGCTTCCTTCTCCAACGTTGAAATTCCTGGAGGACTGGCATGAAGACGTACCTGGGCAACGAGATTCGCAATCTGGCCTTCGTCGGCCATTCGCACTGCGGAAAAACCACACTGATTGAAGCGTTGCTGGCGGCAGCCGGCACAATTCCAACCATGGGCAGCGTCGAGGACGGGACTGCGGTCACAGCCTACGACGAAGAGGAAGTTGCGCGACGCGTGACGCTTGCCAACGCTGTTGCATTCTGCGAGTGGAGCGGAGTGAAGATCAATCTGATCGATACTCCCGGCTTCAACATGTTTGTGCCGGAGGCGCGGGCGGCGATGCTGCCGGTCGAAGCGGTCGCCGTGGTGGTCGATGCAGTCGAAGGACCGCAACCGATGACGCAACGGGTGTGGGATTACGCGGAGGAATTCAAGCTGCCGCGCATCCTGGTCGTCAATGGAATGGATCGCGAGCGCGCGAAACCCGACGCGGTGATGGAAAGCCTGCGCGCCAGTTTCGGACGCACCGTGACAGCGGTCGCGCTGCCGATTGGAGCGGGAGCGTCGTTCTCCGGCATCGTCGACCTGATCGCGATGCAGGCCTATGAGTATCGCCGCGATTCCAAGGGACGCGGTCAATCCATCGCAATTCCAAAGGACCTGCTGGAGCAGGCGCAAGCGGCGCATGAAGCGCTGGTGGAACTGGTAGCGGAGGGGAAGGATGAATTGCTGGAGGAGTTTTTCAATGCAGGCACATTGAGCGAAGAACACCTGGTAACTGCGCTGCATGAAGCGATCCGGGAGGATCGTATTTTCCCGGTGATGTTTTCTTCCGGGCTGAACAACATTGGAACCGATCGTTTGCTGGAATTTTTCCGCGTCTATGCGCCCGCGCCGGTGGAACGCGCGCCGGTCCCGGCGACCTCGTTGGCCGCGAAGAGCGGGAAGCCGGAAAATGGGAGCGGAGTTGCGGAGACGGCGTCGGGAAAAGAAGGCCAGCCGATCATCGACAACGGGCCGCTGTCACTGTTCGTCTTCAAAACCATCTCCGATCCATTCACCGGACAAATTTCATTCTTTAAGGTTTTTTCCGGATGCGCCCACGACAACGATTCGGTGTTCAACTACAAACAGCAGGCGCAGGAAAAGCTGGCACACCTTGCCATCATGCAAGGGAAAAAGCCCGTGGCTGTGCCGGAGTTGCACGCGGGCGATCTGGGCGCGGTGGCCAAATTGCGGAGCACGCACACCGGCGACACGCTGGGGGACAGCCGGCACGCCATCTTGTACGAGCAGGTGCAGAACCCGGAGCCGGCAATTGCGTTTGCCATTGAACCGCGTACCCGGGCGGATGAGGACAAGCTGGCCAATGCCCTGCACCGCATTATGGAAGAAGATACGCTGATCCGTTTTTTCCGCGACCCGCAGACGAATGAATTTCTGATTGCCGGGACGGGCCAGCAACATATTGAAGTGGTGGTGTCGAAGCTGCGTCGCCGGTACCACACGGAAGTCACGCTGAAAGCTCCCAAGGTGCCGTATCGAGAGACGATTCGCGCGCAGGCCGAGGGCCATGGGCGGCACAAGAAACAGTCGGGAGGGCATGGGCAATTCGGCGATTGCAAGATTCGCATTGAGCCATTGCCGCGCGGCGGAGGCTTCGAGTTTGTGAATGATATTTTTGGCGGAGCTATCCCGCGCAACTATGTTCCTGCGATTGAAAAAGGCGTGCGGGAGGCGGCCGATCGGGGATATCTCGCGGGCCATCCCATGGTGGATTTTCGCGTGACGGTTTTCGATGGCTCGTATCACGAGGTGGATTCGAATGAGATGAGTTTCCGCATCGCGGGGCGGCTGGCCTTCCGCGACTGCATGGAACGGGCGCGTCCGGCGTTGCTGGAGCCGGTGATGCGCGTCAGCATTCACACGCCCGACTCATTTGCCGGAACTGTGATGGGGGACCTGCCGGGACGACATGGGCGTGTTCTCGGAATGGAACCCAGTTCCGTACCTGGGCAGACAATCATCCAGGCGGAAGTACCGATGGCGGACATGCTGACCTACGGCGCCGATCTGACGGCGATGACGCAGGGCCAAGGAAGTTTTCACATGGAGATGGACCACTACGACTTTGTTCTGCCGCAAACGCAGGAAAAGATCATTGCCGCGGCAAAGACAAATCAGTCTACAACGGTCGAGGAGGAAGGCTAGCCGCGTTGTCGTCTATACGAAGTAGATGGCGATGGGTTGGGACTTACTTCGTAGCGCGTGTTTGGAGCGGATTTACAGTTTGTGCAGTTTCTGCGGGAGGGATTCATTGTGAACCCTTCGACTTCGCTCAGGGCAGGCACCGCACTTCCCAGTAAGGATTCCGGAAGATATGCGCATCGTGCACTCCGCCATCATTCTCTGGATTCTACGCTCGCTCAGAATGACTCATCCTTCCTTTGAACGCGGTATCTGTAAATTCGCTCCAGATTGTTCGCCACGGTGGTCGAGGTTTAGAAAAGACCGCTTGCTTTTGTTACTATCCTGATCGAAGACATCAGGAACGACAGCCAGAGACGAAGTGACCTGCTACGGAATCCGCATGCCAAAAGTCGGGACGGATTGACAGATCGGGATAAGCTTGTTCTGGCAATTCCAAGGACACCAACGAGAATGGCAAGAGCTTTTGAAGATGATTTTTTTGGGCGGCGCGCGATCGTGACCGGCAGAGTGTACGGAAGGTGGCGGAGAACTTTGGCGTCAGCTAAGGTTGGGCGCGCAAGGTCATCGACCAACGCAAGCGCAGCGGGCAATCGGAGCGGGGGCGTCACCGGCGCGGACTGCGGAGCCGACTCACGCCGGAATTACATAGGGCGCTGGGAAAGTGGCTGAACGAGCGACCGAACCGAATGCTGGTGGAACTGCAGTACCTGCTGGCTCTCCAGTACCAGGTTGAGGTTTGCCCCTCGCTATTGAGCCGGCAGCTTAAGCGACTGGGGCTGCGGCTGCAAAAGAGCCGCTCCACGCCCATCCCCCGATCGTCACGGCCTTCCGCGAATCGACCTAGTCATCAGGAAGCGAACTAGAAGCGAGGACCGGGGAATCTCCGTCGAGCGCGACGTAGCTGAAGTACCTTGTTGTGACCTTCATTTCTGGCACGGCCTTCCCGGAAAATACCCGAGACGCGGAGAGGTTGTCAGCCATTGACGCCCGGATACGAGCGTTGCATGGAATCTAACGAAATAACCGATTGATTCGAAATGGCCGAGGCGTCACTCACATTCGGCCACTTACCGCCATATAATCATTAGCCTACAACTCTATGATATATTTTCTACTACGGTTTCTTACCACGATTACTACTCCGCTCCCCTCCGAAGGAACTGTGCCGGTCGTCACCAGCCTGTCCTGGAAAGCCGCTTTTACGCCACCATTAAGCGGGATTGGGAGCGCGAACGCGGACGAGTCTTCACATTGATTTCAACGTCGCGCCCCAGCAGCAGCAGAAAGCGCAGCAGCCGTTCGATGGAAAATCCAGAGAGCCGTCCGCGCATCAAAGTAGAGACTTTCGGCTGGTCGATTCCAAGGATCACTGCGGCGTCCGTCTGCGTCAGCCGCCGTTCGTGGATAATGGCAACAATTTTCTGCGCCAGTTCAGCTTTGGCCAGAGCTTCATCCGGCTCCGGAAGGCCAAGATCGGCAAAGACGTTTCCCGTGCTCTCTACATAATCGCGTTTCGGCATGTTCACTTCTCCTGTGCGGCGTTCAATTCCATCGCGCGTTTCAGCCGTCGCCTCACCAGTTCCATCTCCGCTTTGGGCGT
>JAJZIF010000063.1:0-3453 GCA_021810735.1 Acidobacteriota bacterium | reverse complement strand
TCTTCGATTTCTTCTCAAAGGCGTGGAGAACATACACTCGGCCAGCGAGTCTCACCGTGTACACCGCGCGGAATGTGTCGCCGCGATGATCCGAGACAATCTCCAGGACGCCCGCGCCGAATCCGCGCAGCGGCTTCGCGTTCACATGCTTTCCGCCCGTCTGCGCCTGATAGAGCGCAAAGCCCACTTCACTTCTCACCGCTTGCGGAAAGCTCTTGACCGCCTCCAGAGAATTGCCAATCCATACCAGCGGCTTGGGAGCGGGCTTCAGTTCAAGAGTCATCCGGCTTCAAGAATATGCCAATTATGGCATACCTGCAATCCCTTCCATCCTATCGCCCAGACTCTAAACCGCTGGGGGCAGCGGCGCAGGCAGGCTTTGGCTTCCCGACTAATTCGGGATGCCTCCAGTTGCCTTGGAGTCTCGTAGAAACGCCACGATTTGCTTTGCGCGCCTGCGCAAATCAACCGCAGGGGTCAAACTCAGCATCGCTTGAGGCCACAGTTCGACAGGGCGAGCCCGAAGGAAGGGCGATACCCTGGCCACCATCTGGCCAGGGTATTCGCACGCCATTGGACAGCCTTCTCCCGCAAGAAAGAGAACAGGGAACGTCTTGGCGTCGAGCAAGTCAGGAAACGAATCCAGCAATTCGCACATTAGCGACTCTGAGTCAATGCTGCCATGTTCCGGCGTCGTCACAAACTCCAGGTACAGTGAGCTGTCGGGATCGCGTTGTTTGAGCTTGCATGTGAAGGTCAGAACCCCGAGGGAGTCCGAGGAAAAGTGCGCTGCAAGCATCGCTGTTGCGTAAGCATCCAAAGCTGAGAATCCACAAGATATAAACTCCGGTGGATTCCGAAAGCCGGTCTCGCCATCGTGTTCCGGGAACTTTCGCGTCTCAAACGAAGACCAATCCAGGCCAAGAAGGGATGGCTCCATTTTCCGCTGGCAGCAGCCCTCTTCCAACCACTCTTTCAGGCACCGCAATAATCTTTCCTTCTCTTCCGGCGAGGGTTCGGGGTAAATTCTCTCTCGAAAGCGAAGCACTCTCGCTCTCTGCTCCGGTGTGAGACCCGGCGAGGGTTCCTCCGGTATGTTGTCGATGTCTTTTTCCTGCTTCATGGGTTTCCCTTCCTCGGAAGGCCGTCCGCTTTTTCGCACCTCTACCAGCCCTCAATCGTGCCTCGGATTTGTTCGTGGACATTGCTGCCCCGCTCATCCTTCTTGACAGCCATCAGGAACAAGGCCCTGCCGTTGCTTCCTTTCGCCCACACTTCCCCGAGCAACTTCTTTTCTTTGGAATCGTCATTTGTGGCGTAGTCCTTGCCCTTGTACTCCACCACCAGCAGACGGCCATCCAGCGTTTCCGCCACAAAATCAGGATAGAAGCGATCAGGCTGAAGTTTGTAACCAGAATGAGGAGTGGCCATTCTTGGACGAAATAGGATGGTGCTGTACAGTACAATACTGCATGTTCGCAGCATAGGAATGGCAATCAAGGAAGGCACTGGCAGCCACCAGGCTAGACCGCTTCGCGTTGCCCAATGGGGAGTAGCTCGACGTGGCACAAAACCGCAATCGCGAGGAAGTCATCAATACGCAACTCGCGGTCCTTATATCTCGCCTTGGTGTCACGGCGGATGCTGAGACAATTCACGTTCACGGGAAACACAGGCCGGATGTTCTTTTTGAACTGCGCGGCCTCCGTGTCGTCATAGAAGGGAAATTCGCAGACCACCCTAGTGCTGATGAAGTTGTTCTTGAAGACGCCCGCAATCGAGTGCGGACGGGCATCGCTCACATTGCCGCCGCCACAGTCTATCCGATTGAGCTTCGCACGACGCCCACGGCAAAAATGCTGGACGTTCTTGCCCGTTCACAGCTTCGCTTTCGGATCGTTGCCGAGACCCACGAGACAGAGGACTGGTTTGAAGGTACCCCCGGCAATCTCATGGACGCGCTGCGGCGCGTTCAAGAAGCCCTGACCAAAGACAATGTTGTTGAGCAGACGGCAAAGGCGCTCTCTGAAAAGCTCGATGGTATTGCCAAGCTCTGGATGGGACAGTCCGGCGCGTGCGACCGACTGTCCCGTATCTTGGGGATCATCGCTCCGAAATATGAGGCTGACGCGAAGGCTCGCGAACGACGTGAAACTGCCGCGAAGGTCTCAGCACTCGTGCTGGCAAATGCCTTTATCTTTCAGGAGCAGGTTGCCGCGACCGATGGTCGAGTGACCTCGCTTCGCCGTCTTGACAAGGAAAAAGACAAAGACCTTATAGGAAAAGTGTCCAAAGACTGGACTTGGATTTGGCAAACTATCAACTACGTCCCCATTTTCCAAATCGGCGAACGGATACTTGCAGAGCTTCCCATAAACGCCAGCAGCAACCTGGCTGTACGCGCCCTCCTCGATGAAGCTCAAAAAATTTGCTCGCAGCAAGCGGCCCTGCGTCATGACCTGATGGGCCGGATTTATCACTGGCTTTTGCATCACGCCAAGTATCTCGGCACCTATTACACGTCCGTATCGTCGTCAACGCTTCTGCTGAAGTTAGCGATTGGCATGCCATGGAAGCACGATTTCGGTGATCCAGTGGACCTCGCGAATTTCAAAGTTGCTGACATGGCTTGCGGAACGGGCACGCTACTTATGGCCGCCGCCCAAGCGATATCCGATGCCTATATCATGCGGCGGGCAACTTCGGACCGCTCTCTAACTACAGCGGACTTGCAGACATTGCACCGAGCACTGATGGAGAATGTCTTGCACGGCTATGACGTGCTTTCCTCTGCCGTGCATCTCACTGCCTCGACGCTCGCTATGCTGGCTCCAGAAGTGGCGTTCGTGCGTATGAACCTGTTCGTTATGCCCTTTGGCATGGATCACGACAAGCCCCGCTTGGGTAGCCTAGATTTCCTAGAAAAGTCGGAAATCAAGACCCAGATGTCCCTCGACTATTCACACGCGGAGACTGTTCGCCACGGCGCATCGGCAAGCTACGACGCGAAGGCCGAAGTTCCCAAACTTGACCTCTGCGTCATGAACCCCCCTTTCGTGCGTAGTGTGTACGGCAACCTCTTGTTTGGTTCGATCTCCGATGCCGGAGATCGAGACGACTTGCAGAAGGAGTTATCACGCCGCACTAAGAAGCTCGGCATCAGTGCAACAGTAGGTTTAGGCGGTCCTTTTGTTTCGCTCGCGGACAAGCAGATAAAACCGGGCGGACGCATCGCCTTCGTTCTCCCCATAACCCTCGCGATGGGCGAGGCATGGGGGGCAATACGCAAGCTCATCGCGGATCGCTACCATCTTGAGATTGTCATCACGAGCCATGAAGCCGACCGCACTAATTTTTCGGAAAACACCGCCTTGGCGGAGCTTCTTTTTATAGCGCGTCGGCTTGAACCGAAGGAGAAGCCCGGCCCCACATCTTATGTGAACCTCTGGCGAA
>JAJZIF010000062.1 GCA_021810735.1 Acidobacteriota bacterium | reverse complement strand
AGCGCTGGTGGCCGCTATGTCGTAGGTTGTGCCACCCACCGTTACGATGGCATACCCTTCGTCGTGCATAGGCGCGTCGAACGCGGTCTGTGAGTGTGCCAAAACTTCTGCCGCTTTCTTGGTCTGCTGGCGAAGCAATACCACCTTCACTTTGCCTTTAGTTCCTGGGCGGGCGTTGATTCTGCGACCCTTCAATGTACTGACCAGATCCTCGGCAGCAAACCTGTCCTCAGGGTCGCGTCCGGGCGCGGAAATTCCGACGCCGCTCGCCAGCGGCTGCACCGGCAGTTCACGAATTTCACGCGGAACGGGGACAAGGGCCAGATCGGCTGGCGCTTTGCTCCCCGCCGGCGGCGTGGCCGGGTTCTGCGCCAAAGCGCTGTTCTGGAACAACAAACATCCGGCGGCCAGGATGCATAACGGCACGGACCCGCCGCGCACGCGCAAATAGGAATGCTTCGATCCAACAGACTTCCAGAGCATGGTTTTCCTTTATTCGGTTTTTGTGGCGCGCACAAGCGTTTCCACTGACGGAGCTATGGCCTGAAGCAGCACAGCCTGCGGCTTTTCGGCGGACTTGAGGGCCGCGATGTTCTGCTGGCGCGTGTCCGCAGGGATAGGAGTGCCCTTTTGCAGGGCGTCAAGCGCCTGCAACCCGATGTCCGCAACCTGAGAAAGCGTCTTGGATACAGGAACCAAATCCTGCGTCAGATCGGAGAGCCCAAGCGTTGGCTCCAGTTTCTTGTCATTTCCTTGCCAGAGAACAAGCCACTTTCTGGCCCGATCCCAGTCTTCCGGTGTGCCTTTGCCGCTGGCGAGCTTCTCCGCCAAGTGATGAAACTTGCGGGCAGTGTCGCTTTCGGGCGGCACCGCATCCACCATGCGATTGAGAGGCGTGAATGCATTGTAGGTGGCCAGACTCTCTCTGGAGTAACCTTGCGGAGGCGCTACGGTCGCGGCCAGCACCTTCAGTGGGCGCAGATTCGTTTCCCTGCTCATACGCTGCAACATCACCTGGGTTGTGTTGCGGGGCTGAATGCCGATGTACTCCAGTTTCTTCGTCACGGTGGCGAGCCGCCGGTACATCGCGTCGACGTCACGGACGTCCTGCGGTGACCAGAAGCGTTCCGCAATGGCGGCTGTCCGCGGCCAGATGCGAGTGTCAATGTTTTCCGGGGTGACGAATTCGCTCCACATCGCCGCCTCTCCACCCAAAATAAGTTTCTGCTGCTGCGGAGTCAGCTTGGCCGCATCGCCGCCTAAAGGGTCGACGAGGTAATGTTCTGAGGACGGCTGGTTCAGGTCAATGTAGTATCCGGTGGAAAGCAGCCCTCGATATCCGCGCTGCGCCGCCTCCGCCAGAGAGGCTTGACCCCGCCAGGACTGAATAACCACATCCTTGGGAGTGTTGGGCTGCAGGACCTCGTCCCAGCCTTCCATGGTTTTGCCGTGCGCTGTAACAAGCTTTTGCACACGGGCCGTGAAGTAGGCCTGCAGCGCGGCGTCGTTGGCAAGCTTATGAGCGCGCATGAAAGCCTGGATTTTTGGGTTCGCGTTCCATTCCTTGCCGTTGCACTCGTCGCCGCCGATATGGAAATAGGCGTCCGGAAACAGAGCCGTCATCTCCCCGATGAAGGAGTCCAGAAACGTATAGGTGCTTTCCTGGGTAGGATTCATCGCAGCATTCAGAATTCCCCACTGCCGCGCAATCTCATACGGACCTTTTCCGCTCGCCAGTTGGGGATAGCCGACGAACCAGGAGGTCGTATGGCACGGCATATCGAACTCCGGAACGACTCGGATGCCGCGGTCCCGCGCATAGGCAAGGACCTGGCGGATTTGGTCCTGCGTATAGTACAGGCCATCCGATCCCTTTTCCTGCAGCAACGGAAATTTTTTGCTCTCCGCGCGAAAGCCCTGATCGTCACTGATGTGCCAGTGAAAGACATTCAGTTTAACGGCTTCCATGCCGTCCAGGCTTTGCTCGATCACTTCGACAGGCATGAAGTGGCGGCTGGTGTCGATCATGAGGCCACGCCACGGAAAACGTGGCGAATCGTCGATCGTGACAGCCGGCGCGCTGAATCCGTTTGGCGTGGTTCGCACCAGTTGCAGAAACGTTTCGAGCCCATGCATTGCACCCAGCGGATTAGGTGCGGTAAGCAGGATCTTGGTCGGCGAGACCTCCAGATGATAGGACTCGTCTTCGCCGAGTTTCTGGACCGGCGCGCTCGGTCCAGCCACGCGAATGGTGAAGGTGGCGGGATTGAGCTTCGCTTCCCGCCATAGCGGAATGCCTGTTTCCCGCGAAAGGGCAACCAGGAAACGCTGGCGTGCGCGGTCCAGACGCGGTTCGTTGTAGCCCTGATAACCTATGCCAAACTTGCCATCGACGACAAATTCGCCCTGGGTTGGAGTTACATGAGCGGGCCATGGTATAAGAGCCAAGCTGGGATCGGCTTGCGCCGGAAGATGAGGAGGCAAAAGCAATGCGCAAGTGGCCGATAAAAGAAGGAAGCAACGCAACTTGGCTCTTTTCAAGAAGTTTCTCCGGCAAGGGCATGTTGCAGACTTGGCGATCAAGCATGTTCCATCGTCGAACATGCTTGACCGAGAAATTTCGCGCCGCTTCTGACAACTTCCAGAAGCAGCGCGATGAAGAACAAATTCAACTTAAAAATTCAAATCAGAAGTATAGCTTACCGCCGAATTGAATCTGCCGGGGATCATGGCTACTAAGGACCTGCCCGAAAACCCCGCTGTCTGTATTGGTATCGACGTAGCTGAAATTCGTGTGATTGAAGGCATTGAAGAATTCCGCACGAAACTGGAAACTTCCCCATCGCCCGATATTCACATTCTTCATGCCTGCCATGTCGAAGTTGATAACCCCCGGTCCAAGGAATACGCCAGTGCCGGAATTACCGAAGTGTCCTATAGCATCCGCGAAGGAGTTAGTGCTGAACCATTGAGACTGCTTCTTGATCATGTGTATCGGAGCAACACGATCCGGACGCGGAGCGATATCGACGACATCCATATTCAGACCGCCTGGAAACGTATTGGGCGCGCAGCCAGTTCCGGTCGCGGGAGTCTGGCAGTCAAAATTGTCCAGCGATTGGTTCACTGTTAATGACATGCCGGAATTGATCGTAGTTATCCCTGAGAGTTCCCATCCACCCAGAAGATGTCCTACAATCCCCTGCTGTTGCTTAAAGAACGGGAGATCGTATACATAGTTCGTAATGAATGTCTGCGGTTGGTTAAGTGCAGACGGTCCGTAATCCAGGTTTGGATTGTAAGTATCGTAAGTTCCTGAGCCGCGATCATAGGATTGGTTCGTCAGCAATCTTCCCCACGTATATGCAATTCCTATTGTGAGTCCATGCTGCGTACGGTGATTTAAAGAAAGCTGGAGTGAGTTGAAGTTGCTGGAGTATTCGGTAGACCTGTCTGTTATCGCCGAATACCCAAGGTAAGGAACCACCGCCGTTACATAGGAAGTAGGATTGGCGCGCCTTGCTGCCAAAGTCGGCTGGTTAATGTCCCGATCCCCTAAAAGATGCCGTCCGAGAGAACCCACATACGCCACCTCCACGACGGTATTGCGCAACACTTCATCTTGCGCCGACAAATTGAAGTCCATGTAGGAAGGATTCTTCATAATCGGACTTCCTGTCGCAATCAGTTCGTTGGGTCCGAGTGGAACAAGCGAATTGCCCTGCCTTGTGTTGTCAAAGGACACGTTTGTTGCAGTAGCTGTCTGCACCAGCGGCGGATTGGTAAACGCGTTTTGCTCCCAAATGCCGTTGAGCATACGGTCATAAAAGATGCCGAAACCTCCGTGTGCGGCGAATTTGCTGTCCTTTGAAGGGGCATAGGCAAATCCAAACCGGGGAGCAAAGTTCGTCAACGGATCTGGGTTTACATGCTTGCCGTAAGGTGAACATGTTGCACCCGGTGCAATTCTTTGCGCCTGAACGCAAGCGGCGCCTGTGGGGAATATCAGACCATTTACATACGTTGCTGGGACAATTCCCTGGCCCGCAACAAAGTTGCCCTGGTTTGGACCTCCGCCCTGGACAATGGCTGGTGCCTTGGCGGGATCGAAAACAAGAGGGTCAAAGTTGTTCAGTGTGTTATTGACATCGGCTGGAGATGGGAAATAGCTGTAGCGGAACCCTAAATTCAACGTCAGGGTTTGCGTTACCTGCCAATCATCCTGAGCATAGGCTTCAATGTTGTAGTAATGCAGGTCGGGAACGATGTCGCGGCTGGCCTGCGCATAATATTCGGAACGACCTAAAAGAAAGCTGCGCCAGTCCTTGAATAAGAAGAACGGGTCACCTTCGGCGGCATTTTCCGTTTTCAACATCTGGGAAACGGTAGCTCCAGCCCTCAAAGTATGCTTGCCGACCGTAAACGAGAAGTTGTCGAACAGATTTCGATCCAAATTGCGCTCATGATATGGGGTCACGCCAACATTCACGCCCTGGATCTTACCCCCGTTAAAGGAAATGTTTGGAATACGTCCGTACGGGTCTTGATATTGGGTCTGATTGGTAAGTTCTTTGCGAAATGCAGGGGAATCTGCCGCATCTCCTGCATTGAAGGTAGAAAACAGTTCGCCCTGGGTATAGGCAAATTCTGCCTCGTTGACCATGCGGGGTGAAATTGTCCAGGTCAGGTTACCCACGACATTGTCGCCCGGGGCGTTGACTGAGGCGGCCGAGACACCAGGGAAGTTGCCTCCCGCGAAAAGGCCTTGAGGGAAATTCTGCGGCACTTCATCTCGCATGGCGCGCCCAAAAAAATGCAGCTTCTGGCTTATGTTTGCATCGACACGAACCAGGTCTTCACGGAAATTGTTGAGCTGCGAATAGCTGAAAACATAGGAACCGGCGCTGTTGGCAGGATACTTATCATAAATGTTCGCCAAATATGCGGCCGCGTTGTGACTGTAGCAGGCCGGGTTGATCGTGCTGTCCTTGGTGGAAGGATCATAGGTAACGCATCCGGCAGGCGCGTTGGGTACTGTCCCCGAAACAATTCCGTGAAGTTGGTCCGTCGTCGGGGTGACATTGCTGGCGGTCACAGGAAGACTTTCCTTGCGCCATTCTTCCGACCAGAAAAAGAAGGTCTTATTTCGCGCGGTGTTGTAAATCTTTGGAATAAATAACGGGCCGCCGACGGTATACCCGTAGTCGTTGTAATGCTCGACTGCGCGCGGCAATCCTACCCGATTGTTGAAATAGCTGTTCGCATTGAAGGCGGTGTTGCGATCGAATTCGTACATGTCGCCATGGAGATCGCTTGTACCGGATTTGGTTTCGACCAGGATCTGGCCTCCGCCGCTCCGCCCGAATTGCGCGTCATACGTGCTTCTCTCCAGCGTGAATTCCTGAATGGCGTCGACACTCGGCACGTTGAGCAGGGTCGAGTTGGAGCCGCTATCGTTGATGTCGGCACCATCGACCGTCCAGTTATTGGCTGTCCCGCGCGCGCCATTCACCGCAATCAGATCGGTGTTGTATAGACCAAAACCAACCACGTCAGGAAGGGCGCTTACCACGCCTGGCTGCAATGTCACCAACTGCTCAAAATTTCGGTTGTTGAGCTGAAGTTCCCTGACCTGGGTTCCGGAAATGGTTCCCGCCAGGGCGCTTGTCGTCGTATCGATGGCCACATTGCTTTGTTGTACAGTCACCGTCTGGTTGACCGAACCGGTCTGCAATTTCGCATTGACCGTCCGGGTCTGGGCTACGTTGAGGACCACATTCTGCGCCGTAAAGGTCTTGAATCCGCTGAATGCGAAACTGACCGTGTAGGTTCCCGCCGCCAGGTTCGTGAGCGTATAGCTCCCCTGGGAATTGGTGTGAATGGTTCGGGAGACGCCGTTAATTGTGTTCTCGGTGACTGTTACGACAGCGCGTGGTATGACTGCGCCAGCAGTGTCGGTTACGGTGCCGTTCAGAGTCGCTTGGAGCTCCTGCGCTCTGCCCAACATCGGTAAACACGTGAAAAGGAATGCAACGATTGGAATGAGTAGCTTTCGCGGGCGCATCGGGTGACCTCTCAAAGTGAATTCGTGTTTGTAAGCTAGCTGCGCAATTTGCTTCGTAGCAAACGTTTGCGTCTGATGGAATCCCAAATTAGCGTGCTTGTGAAGGAAAGTCAAACAAAAACGGGCAGATCGGTGGAAAATCTGGTACATCGCGTCTGGAATCCGCCGCCGCCCGCGAACTGTGTGGCATGATTTTCTAGAGCGATGAGATTTTCTGGCTCAAATTGCGGACAAATAGCTTCGGGAGCCCTGGGTGTCCTCCTCTGCTGCCTCGCTGCCTTCACCAGCGGAGGGTGCCGAGCTTACGCGCAGGTAGATCGCAGTGCTCCGTCCGCAACCCGGCAAAAACTCGAATCCTACATTGCGCAAGGCTCGCAGGCGTTGCAGCGGCAGGACAATGCATCGGCGGAGCGCGCCTTTCGCCAGGCGCTGGAACTCGAGCCAAAATCGGTTGAAATCCTGAATGATCTGGCGATTTCGCTCGCTCGCCAGGGGCGCGAGCAAGAGGCGATTGCCCTTTATGAACGGGCGCTACGCTGGAAACCCGGCGACCCAATCACCCGGCGCAATCTGGGAGTAGCGTTTTTTCGCGCGCATCGTTACCGGCAAGCGCTTCCGCTGCTGGAATCCTTTTCCCAATCGACGCCCACATTCCAGTCGCTCGACCTGACCGGAATCGACCTTTTTGCGCTCGACCGCTACTCGGAGGCTGCCAGGTATCTGGAGCGTGCGAGTCAACTGCAGCCGAGCGACATCCCGACTCTTGATATTCTGGGCAAGGCGTATTGGCGCGCAAAGAATTACTCCGGCGTCACGCGAGTGTTCGACAGGATTATGGCCATCGATCCCGGCTCCGCTGAAGCGCATTTCATGATGGGCCTGGCCTATGACGTCGCGTCCAAGGAGCAGGAGGCGTACAAGGAATTCGAGGCCGCGCTTGCTGCCGATCCGCATTATCCGGGGATACACTCCAGCCTTGGCCTGATTGACTGGCGGCTGCAAAGAATGCCGCAGGCCAAGGCTGAATTTCAGCAGGAACTCGCGTTATTTCCAAACGACCCGATCTCAAATTACATGATGGGAAGAATTCTGCGCCGCGAGAATCAGCCTGCTCAAGCGATCCCATTTCTCCAGGCGGCGGTGCGTGCAAATCCCCACTACGCGAAGGCCCTGCTGGAGTTGGGCCAATGCTACATCATGCAAAATCGGCCCAGGCAAGCCATTGCGCCATTGCAGGACGCCGTCAAGGCGGATCCAGGGTTCGCGCAGGCGCATTTTGTGCTGGGAACGGCCTGGAGCATGCTGGGCGACAGCGCTTCCGCATCCCGGGAAAGAAAAATCTGCGGACAACTCCAGGCGCGCGAGCATGCCCGTCCGATTCAGGACCTCTCGCCCGTGCATTGAGAGTGCAGCGCGGCAGACATCCAATCTTCAAATCGAACCTGACGCGGCCACCACGGTCGAAGACTTTTTCCGCGTTGCCGTCTTTCTGGTTTACAATCCGCATGAATTGCAGGCAGCACCGAGAAGAAAATGACCGTGACGATGCATGATGTAGCGGAAGCGGCGGGTGTGTCCATCACGACTGTGTCGCATGTCCTGAATGAAACCAGGTCTATCGCGCCCCAGACGCGGAAACGTGTGCTGAAGGCCATCGCCGAGCTGAATTACTACAAGAACACTTCAGCGCGAATGCTCGTCCGTGGGTTCAGCAATGCATTGGGAATGATCATTTCCGATATCGAGAACCCTTTCTATCCGCAGCTCATCAAGGGGTTTGAACGGGCTTGCCACGCAGATCGCCTGGAGCTTGTGCTGGGCATGACAAATTACGAGCAGACCAGCGCGGAAGCTGCCGTCCGGCGCATGATCGAGGACAAAGTCCGCGGCGTCGCGGTCATGAGCTCGCAATTCGATTCCAAACTGGTGGACCGTCTCCTGCGCCAGGACATCCCTGTCGTGCGCCTGAATGACTCTAGCCTGCTCCCCAACAAGAGCAACGTGCGCATCGACTACTCGCGGGGAGTTCTCCAGGCGGTCGAGCATCTCAAGCTGCTGGGTCATAGAAAAGTTGCCATTATTCACGGCCCGCTCACCGTGCTATCTGCCAGGCGCTATCGCAAGCTGCTGATCGGCGTTCTGCTGGAGCACGGGATGCAGTTGCTCGGGTGTATGGAGGTGGAAAGCAGTCCCACCGGAGGGGCTGTGGCGATCCAGCAGATGCGCAGCAGAATGATTCGCCCCACCGCTATCATTTGCGGCAACGACCTGATGGCGCTCGGCGCCATGGGTGAAGCTCTTCGCTCCGGCTGGCATATCCCAAACGACATTTCCATCATCGGCTCGGACGATATCGCATTTGCCGCCTACGGACACCCCCCGCTCAGCTCGATCGGTATTCCCAAAGATCAAATCGGACTTTGCGCCTTCCGTTTATTGCAGCAGATGTTGCGGGAGCCAGGAAAACCGGGCGTAGAAGTGGCGGTGACAACCCAGTTCATTGCCAGGGAATCGAGCGGTCCCGTCTGTCAGATTTCCCAGTCGCTTCCGGCGCCGCAAAGCGAAAGCGCACCGTCTGACCCAGGTTCAGGAGTGAACATGAATGGCTCCTCAGCTTCAGGCTCCCTCTGCAATCCTGGGCCGGTCTGAGTCTTTGCCTGTAGAGTCTCCACGCAGAAAGCGGCTGCAGTGAGCGGAGTGACATGGCGAAAGAAAAGGTCGCTCCGCGGCCCACTGCGCCTTCGGCCCAGACTCGTCCACCATGACGGCCGGCGAATCGCTTCACTGGGCGATCCCAATTCGCGCGCTGGGCTGGCAGTCGGCGGGAAATGTCCGCACCAGGTGACAACTTGGCGACAGGAATGATGGCCGCGATTGTCCCGCGGCGGCGCACCATACTCGCTCTAACGACGCGACCAAGGAGAGAAAACGAACCACAAACTTGATCGAGAACGCTACTCTGGCCGACTGAGAACATGGCGTAAGGTTCTGCGCTGTGGCAGGATAGCAAGCAAAGGTAAGGCAGCCTTTCTTAGGAGGTACTTATGGAATTCGAAGGCAGTCTCCACCTGCAGCAGCAGATCGTCAGGCTCCAGGCACTTCTCGATACCACGCATACCATTCACAGCACCATCGAGCTTGATAATGTGTTGCGGTGCGTCCTGCAAATCACCGTTCGCGAACTGGAGATGGCCGGCGCCTTTTTTACCGCGTTTCCGTTTTCGTATGGAGAAATCCCTCCCCGGTTTCTGTTGCGTCCGCCATCCTCTGACCCGAAGCGGGGCTGCGCGCGGTTTTCTCTTCTGGACCACAATGGCGCTGTGCTCACGGAAATGGTGGTGATCACGCGCGACGGCGCTCCGCTATCTCTCTATGAACAGGATTTTCTGGAGCATCTTGCCGTCCAGGCGTCCGTCGCAATTGAGAACGCACGCTACCATGAGCGCACCCTGGATATGGAACGGGTCAAGCAGGACCTCGCCTCCGCCCGCGACATCCAACGCAGTCTCCTGCCGCAATCGGTTCCCAACGTGCCCGGTTACACCATCTCAGGCCGCTCGCAGACATGTTATGAAGTCGGCGGCGATTATCTCGACATCCTTCCGCTTGCCTCTGGCGAAATCATGATTGTGGTGGCGGACGTGGCGGGCAAAGGGCTGGCTTCCGCACTGGTCGGCAGCGCCTTCAGGTCCGCTTTTCGCGCCATCGCCCACTCCAACATGCCCCTGGGGGACATTGCCGCGCATCTCAATGGTTTGCACCACGGCGAAGGAGAGGAGTCGCGCCGCCGCTATGTCACCGCGATATTTGTACGGCTCAACCCGCAAGAGCATACCATTGAGGTTGTCAACGCGGGCCACAACCCAGGCTTTCTGATCAATGGCGCTGCAGGGGCCATTCAAATTCAGGCCAGCGGTACCCCTGTGGGGATGCTGCCGGTCGCCAGTTACACAACCGAAAAGTTTGTCTTGCCGGCTGGATCGAAGCTGCTACTCTACACCGACGGAATGACTGAGGTATTTCGCGGCCATGAAGAATTTGGTCCCGACCGGCTCATGAAGGCATTTCTTGCTTGCCGCAATTGCGATGCAAAGGTTATGTTGGATTCAATTTGGCTAGCTTTGGACAATTTCTCCAATCAGGAGTCTTTGACCGACGATATGACTGCGCTCGTCCTGGGCAGGCAGGGATAGAGGAGGTCATTTGGTTAACACAAATATGAGCAGCATTGAATTGCGCCTGCCTTCTCGTTTGGGATACGAAAAAATCGCCATGGGAACCGCTGCCAGTGTTGCCCGGCTGATGGGATTTGCCGATGAACGCATTGAGGACCTGAAGACCGCCGTCGCCGAGGCCTGCATCAACGCCATGGAACACGGCAATAAGCTCGACGAATCGCTCATCGTCGGCGTGATCCTGTCCATGGATGCGACCTCACTTGAGGTCAAGGTGCTCGACTCCGGTACCGGGCCCCCGGGTGGCGTCCATGCTCCCGACATTGATAAAAAAATGCACGGCGAAGAAGCCAGCCGCGGCATGGGCATGTTTTTGATCCAGGCGCTCGTGGATGAGGCGGAGTGGGTCAGTTCGCCCCCCTCAGGAAGTTACGCCCGTCTGGTCATACGCCTCCATAAAACCGAGGATTGAAGGAGAAGCATCATGCAGGAAACCGGTACACGCGTCAAGATGGAAGAAGTCAACTGCGGCTCGGGCGCCCCGATCACCGCGCTCCGTTTTTCCGGCGATATCACCAGCGCGTCCGAGCCGGCCATTCTGGGAACTTATCAGGGCCTCGGGCCCGAGTCCAAGCGTATCCTGCTCGATTTTTCCAAGGTGGAATATCTCAACTCCAGCGGCATCGCGCTGGTCATTCAGTTGATGTACGCTGCAAGTAAAAAAGGACAGGCCATCCAGACCTTCGGCCTGACGCCCCATTTTCAAAAAGTTTTCACCATGGTTGGCATTACCAAGTACACCCAGCTTCACCCGGACCAGGCCTCCGCCTGTGCCGCCTTTTCTGAATGACCATTCGCAGGGTTGCCCCAGACCCTGCCTGAGCCTGTCGAAGGGTTCGCCAAGCTAACTTTGGGACGTTTTTTCGGGGGTCCTCGCAAGCCGCTCCTCCCCGGTCCGCTTGCTCAACCTATTTCCTCATCTGACGAAATATTCTTCATTGCTAATCTTCCCGCTGCCTGCTATTCCTTATCTGCCTCTTTATGAGAGCAATCTGGTTCTCTCTACTCGTTCTGTGGCCTCTGCTTACGCTCAGCGCCCCGGCGCAGAGCCCCCCCGCGCCCACGACGAATATTACCCTCGGCCAATCCATCGTCGCGCTGACGGGTCCGTGGAAGTTCCACACGGGCGACGACCCGCAATGGGCCGATCCGAACTTCAATGACTCCGGCTGGGAGACGGTGGACCTGACGCCCACGGCGGGCAGCTTCAATCCGATCGTCGGATTTTCCGGCTACGTGCCGGGCTGGACGGGAAAGGGACACCCCGGCTACTGGGGCTATGGATGGTATCGCATCCGGGTCAGCACCGCACGGCGGCCCGGACAAAAGCTGGCGCTCGCCGGCCCGGCGGACGTGAACGATGCCTTTCAGGTGTTTGTCAATGGCAAACTGCTGGGGAGTTTTGGCAAATTCTCGGAACGTGGGTCTCCCGTGGCCTATATGTCCCAGCCAACCATGTTTCCACTGCCGGAGCTACACGCCGATAGCGGCGCTGGCGATGCCACTCAAGTGCTGGCGTTCCGCATCTGGATGGATCCCAGCACGCTTGGTCTGGTGCCCAACCCAGGCGGCATGCACAGCGCCCCGCTGCTCGGCGAAGCCAACGTTGTGGCGGCGCAGTACCAATTGGCCTGGCTGAACACGGTCCGCTCCTACTTATCGTCGGCGATTGAGGGGGCACTTTTCTTTCTGCTGGCAATCATGGCCTTCAGCCTCGTTTTGTTTGACCGATCGGATTCGCTCTACTGGTGGCTGGCGGGTGTTGTCTTGTTGACGGGGGTGTACTCGGGCTATGTATGTCTGGGCGCCTGGACCCAGACGCAAGGTGCGGCGGTTTTCAATCTTGTTGTGGACGTGCTTCTGCGGCCGTTGATCCTGGGCGGCTGGGTGATGGTGTGGTGGGTCTGGTTTCGTTTGCGGCGCCCGGCCTGGACAGGGAAACTTCTCGTCGGCCTGACGCTGCTGTACATGCTCTCCGATGCGCTGGGAGAAGACATTTTTTTCACTGCGATTCCCCACC
>JAJZIF010000061.1 GCA_021810735.1 Acidobacteriota bacterium | reverse complement strand
AAAAGGCCTGGGCCAAGTTCAAACAACTGCTCCGCTCCGCCAAAGCCCGGACCGAACAAGCCCTGGACCAAGCCATCACAGAAGCCCTTCAGCAACTATCTGCAGACAACGCAAAGGCTTGGTTCAGGCTAACCCTCAACTGGGTACATCTATGATGGAAATGCTCTAAATCGCGCCGATTCATCCAAGGTACACTCTTTGTGTGATGCGCAAACCTCTGGCTGTCGGCCTCCTAGTTCTGATGACAGTTCCCGCACTGAGGTCGCTTTCGCAGTCGCCAGACCGCCTTGGCCCCGCAGCGGGCATTGCGGCCGAGGAAGGGATCTTGCTTGGGCCTGTGGACAATTCACGGCTGCAGCAAGATCTCCAGCATCGCAACTATAAGGACGCGGAGCAGATGCTGATCAATGAAATCAATCGCGATCCCTTGTCATCTCGAGCCAGAGGCCTCCTGGTATTGCTTGGTCACATCTTCTTCCAAGACGGCGGCTATTTGAATGCAGCAATTGCCTGGACTAAAGCCGATCACCTCGCCCCGCTGGACGATTCCAGCAGGTTCACGCTTGCGATGGCCGATGTTGAACTGCACCGCCCAGACTGGGCCCGCGCCCAGCTTAGGAAACTGGCCGCGGCGAATCCGAAAGTGGCGTTATACCCATACTGGCTGGGTCGTCTCGCTTATGATCGGCAGCAATACTCCTCCGCGATTCGACACCTTACGATTGCCATTCAACTCGACCCAGACATGGCCCGTGCGTACGACCGCCTAGGACTCTGCTATGACTATCTCGGACATACCGATCGAGCGGTTCCATTGTTCAAGAAGGCTGTCGCTCTCAATCGCGACCAGCGGCATCCCTCCCCTTGGCCGAATCTGGACCTCGCCATTGCATTGATGAGACAAAGCAAGTTTGTCGAGGCTGAGGCACAATTACGAGAGGCGCTCTCCTATGACGCCACGCTCCCTCAAGCCAACTATCGATTAGGTTTGGTCCTGGGCGAGCAAGGTCGTCTGAACGAGGCGATCATCTCCCTGCAGCGGGCAGCTACGTTGGATCCCGCATACCCGGAACCGCATTATGCGCTGGCTCGCTTTTATAAACGGCTCGGGCAAGTCAGCCAGGCGAAGAAGCAAACAGAGATTTTAAAAGCTTTGAGGCGTTCCGCCAGTCCGTTGCCCGCTTCGCAGTCGCGCTAAGACGGCCTCAGGAATCTCTGAAATCGGCGAGTTATGAAGTTGATTGATTGGTATCTCCTGGCCTCCGTTCAGAATCGCCGATTTTGAAACCGTCCCGCCGCTCATTGTGTCCGTTGGAGGTTGGTTCAGCGTCCGGCAGGCACATCATTCGTGGTTCTTCTTCAACCCGCGGCAGCGCACTATCGTACATCCGAAAACTCGCTTCAAGACACGGAAAGGCACTCGATTTTGGCCGTCACCCGCGTCTTGGTCCTGGTTCTTGCAGTTCTGCTCCTCGTCCACTCCGCGTTGTACTTGATCCGGCGGCAGGTTGTCTCCTGTGCTCCTGGCGCGATCTGGCGAATGACGTCGCCCCTCTACCTGATAACCTGCCTCACCCCACACCTCTTTCTCCTCGCTTCGTGTAGCCTTGAAACTCTGCCTGATGCGCCACAGTAAGCTGGCATCCGTGATCAGTCTCCTCATTCCACATTAACCGCACAGGTTCTGAATCGAATAGATTTTCAGAGCTTCCTTATTGCGTGAGGTATCGCCTATAGCAACTTAGGCTGGAACGATTTCTCTTGACAAAGACGTGATGGGCCATAAATACTTCGCTGGATTAATTTTTGCGCGAAAGTTTGTCGTCAATGAAAAGCCATGTGCAGGAATGAACGAGTAAAGAGAAGAGATCTCATCCTGTCCTGGTGCTTGCCTCTTTCCTCTCAAAGAATGTTGCTCCATGTTCAGCGTCAAAAGACAAGGTGAATCAACAACAGATCATGTAGGAGATGGCCGCGAGTAGAGGGGCAGATTCAGAGGAGGGTGTGACATGTATTTAGGGAACCGTTGGAAGAGGCTTTTGGATTGGAGCTTGAACGGTGCAATCGTCATCAGCCTGTTTGCCTTTTGTTTCAGCTTCCCCGCCTATGGCCAGGATACCTCGGCGAATTTAAGAGGAACAGTCACGGATCCAAGCGGGGCAGCGATTCCGGGTGCCGAATTGACCCTCACGAACGAAGCCACAAATTATCAGAGGAAATTTACAGCAGCTGCGGATGGCAGCTATAACTTCCAAAATTTAAGTTCCGCAACCTATACTTTGGATGTCACCGCCCAAGGTTTCAAGAGCCTCCACCGCACTGGCATATATCTATCTCTGAATCAGGCAGCCCAACTAAACGTTGAGTTGCAATTGGGTGCCGCGAACACAACCGTGAATGTTTCAGCGGGCATTTCTGCGCTGAACGCCACCACCGCTACGCTTGAGGGTGGCATTTCACCTGAAGTTCTCCTGGACATGCCCCTGACCGTTTCAGGGGCCCCGCGATCTTCGATCAGCCTCGCAACTTTGTTGCCTGGTGTCAGCGCAGCATCTGGCAACGCATTCGACGTCCGCATCAATGGCGGATTGCAGTCGGGGGATGAGGCATTGCTGGACGGGGCTTCGATGCAAGAAGGCTTTATGAACCAGAGCGGCATGGTTTCCCTCCAGGGCGATTTTCAAATGTCACCAGACACGGTAAGCCAGGTTAAAGTGCTGGCTCTCGATTACGGGGCACAGTACGGGTCTACGACTTCGGGTCAACTTATTGTGGAAACCAGGAGCGGCAGCGACCAATTTCATGGTGCAGCGTATGAGTACTTTCGCAATCAACTCTTCAATGCTTTTCAGTATGGAACTCCAACGACCGTAAGAAAACCAGAAGATGAAGAGAACGACTATGGAGCAAATATTGGCGGCCCGATCTTACTACCGGGGCTTCATGGCCATTCCAGGTACAAAGCCTACGGGTATTTCAATTGGGAAGGGTTATCGGTCCTCGGTGGCGCAAGCGCTGCCACTCTGTCGATTCCCTCGCTTGCCGATCGTGCCGGTAATTTCAGCGGCTATACCGACGTGAACGGAAAGATGATTCAGATTTACGATCCTAAGACAGGTCTGCCGTTTCCCAATAATCGAATCCCGCTGACGAGGGAGGATCCAATTGCGAGAGCATGGATGGCTGCGCTCCCAACCCCGACGAACAACGCGGAAACCAATAATTACCTCATTCCGCGGTCCGGGCAGGGATCTCTGGTGTCCATGGAGAATGTTTATGTCTGGCGTGTGGATTTGACTGCTGGCGATCATGATCACATGTACTACACTTCCTGGTGGCAGTTTTCCAAACCCAATCTTCAAAGCGATCTGCCCACCGCTGTTTCGACCGCGGAACCGGCAAATCCTGAAAACTCCCCGATACAGCGGTTCAATTGGGAACACTCCTTTACGAGCTTGATGACGAATCACTTCACAGTTGGATATCTAAACCGTAATGAGGGGTACTACTCGCTAAATGCTGGAGTGAAGCTGCCGACTGTACCCGGCGTTGCTAACTCAACCTTACCGACATTCAATTTCGGCAATGGCTTCTCTGGATACGGCAGTACAGCAGGTCCGATTGGCCTCAACAAGACGACTCGTCCAACGTGGGACGTTAATGATCTTTTTACGTGGGTCATTGGTTCTCACACTCTGAAGTTCGGGGGTGAATGGCGGAGTATCCAAGGCAATATCCATGCAGCAGGCGGACAGGGTGGCGTTTTTACTTTTAATGCGGATACGACGGCCAACCTTAGCGTGAACGCTGTTACCGGTGACCCGATGGCTGGATTTTTCCTCGGTGCCGTGAGCTCAGCCAATGTGCAGTTCCTCAATGTTCCTAACTATTACCCTCGGCAACTCATGTGGGCTGCCGACGCTGGCGATACATGGCGCGTTAACTCCAAGTTGACGTTCGATTATAGCCTGCGGTGGGATGTATTTACACCCTCTTGGGAGAAGTATAACCATCTCTCCTTCCTGGATCCGCTGGGCCCGAATCCCAATACCGGCGGAGCCAATCTTCCCGGACGGCTGGCGTTTGCGGGGAACGGATATGGACCGGCAAGCTACGGGCGGCGCTATCCTGAACTCCTCTTTCAGAAAGCGTTCGCTCCACGTCTCGGCCTTGCGTACGCATTAAACGAGAAAACTGTCGTCAATGCCGGGTACGGCATCTATTTCGATTCTGCATTCTATCCTGGTTGGAACGGAGGCATGAGCCTGGATGGTTTCAACCTCAATGACACGATCAGCGATGTGACCCAGACATCGGGCCTCACTACGCCTGCGATGTATCTTTCCGGAGGGTTTCCAACGCCCAAGCAAACCTCGAATATCAATTCAGGCTTTGATAATGGCCAGTCTCCACTTTACAGGCCCTTCGATGGCAACAAGCGGCCCTATTCTCAACAATGGAATCTGACAATCCAGCATCAGTTGCCGGGCAATGTTCTTGTACATGCATCCTATGTTGGGACCAAAGGCACACATCTGCCTTCGGTCAACAATCCAATCAACGTTTTGAATCCGAACAGTCCTCGGATTCAGGCATTGGGAATCCATTTGAAGGACACGTTCGGTCCCACTGACACCCAGGTCGATGGAGTTCCTGTCCCTTATCCCGGCTGGTATAGCCAAGTCAACTCGAAATGCGGCGCAACGGTAGCGCAGGCATTGCTTCCTTTCCCGCAGTATTGCGGCGTAGAGCAGGGCCTCAACGAGAACCACGGAAACTCTCTTTATTCCTCATTCCAGATGGAACTTGAGCGCCGGTTTCAGAGTGGTCTCTACACGATGATTTCATTTACTGCGGCAAATCTGATGGAGAACTCAGCAGACAACGTACAAACCACCGGGCAGGGTACACAAGGCAATAGCGGTGTAATTTCACCATACGATATCAAACGGGTGTGGAGCGTTGCGCCGGATAACGTACCAGCTTTCTTCGACCTCACTGCGGTTTACAACCTGCCGTTCGGACTCAATCAAAGGTTTCTGAACGGTGGCGGTCTATTGAATCGTATCGTGGGTGGGTGGCAGACCAGTCCAATCTTTCACTATTCCTACGGTATGCCGATGTGGTTCACTTCCTCGCAATGTAACGTGGTTCCTCAATTTCGTGAAGGGTGTATTCCGGGACTGAAGTCTGGAACCAGATATTTGCTCCAAAACCCTAGCCACTATAATCCGGCCAAAGGGCGGCTTTTGAATCCCGCGGGCTTCGAAAACGCAAGCCGTAATTTTTCCGGCGCTTCTTCCTTCGGATATACCGGTTATGGTCAGCGCGTGTCCACGATCTATGGCCCAAGCTTTAAAAATCTCAACATAGCTTTCATCAAGAATACTCCGATAGCGAAGAGTTTGGTTTTCCAGCTACAAGCCAACTTCTTCAACGCTTTCAACAACCATTATTTCATCAATCCAGGGGGCTTCAACATAGGCGGGAACTTTGCGTTCAACAATGATGTGTCCAACAGCAACTTTGGCGAATGGAACGGATCAGTAAGCGCTCCACGTACCATTCAGTTTGCAGGGCGGCTCCAGTTTTAACAGGTCCGGGACCGTGTTGGATTAGCGCCATTCAGCGATCGGACTGGATAGCAGCCTACCCCAACCGGCATTGAATAAGGAGTTGACGCTCTACACAGGTTGCGCCTCACAGATTTCCTCGTGCTGCTTGATCCACGATAAAGGACGGATAACGTATGGGTAACCCTTGGTCATGTGTATTAGGATTATTAGCTGCTATAGCGTTCGTTCCGTTGGCTGCCGTCGCGCAAACGCCATCAGTTGCTTTGGCAGCTACTCCACCCATGGGCTGGAATAGCTGGAACCATTTTGCAGGGCGCGTGACTGATGCAGATGTGCGTGCGGCAGCAGACGCGCTGGTGGCCAGCGGAATGCGTGATGCCGGATATATCTACGTGAATATCGACGATACCTGGGAAGGAAAGCGCGACGCTCAAGGAAATATTCATTCCAACAGCAAGTTCCCCGATATGAAGGGATTGGCGGACTATGTTCATTCGAGAGGGTTGAAACTCGGAATTTATTCATCGCCTGGACCGCAGACGTGCGCCAAGTTCCCCGCTAGCTATGGTCATGAACAACAGGACGCGAATACATACGCCAGATGGGGTATCGATTATCTGAAATACGATCTCTGCAGCTATGGCAAGGTCATGGAGCAGGAGTCGAACGGCGATCTACAAAAAAAATGGACCATGATGCAACAGGCGTACGAAAAAATGCATGAAGCGCTCGTCGCGACGCACCGGCCCATCGTTTATAGTTTGTGCCAATATGGTCTGGACGCAGTATGGAAATGGGGTCCGCAGGTGGGTGGCAATCTGTGGCGCACTACGGGTGATATTAGTGATTCCTATGATCGCATGTCGCTGATTGGCTTTTCTCAGGCTGGCTTAGCTAAGTATGCCGGGCCAGGCCACTGGAACGATCCCGATATGCTTGAGGTCGGCAATGGGCACATGACCTCGGACGAGTATCGCACTCATATGAGCTTATGGGCGATTCTGGCTGCACCACTGCTGGCAGGAAATGATTTGAGTAAGATGGACGAGGCCACCAAGAGCATCCTGATGAATAAGGAAGTGATCGCCATCGACCAAGATCAGATGGGAGTGCAGGGGGATCGGGTACACGCAACCGGTCCCTTCGAAATTTGGGCAAAGCCGCTCAAAGGAGGCGATAAAGCTGTTGCCCTTTTCAATCGCGGCAATGCGGCTTATCCCATTACGGTACTTCTCAGCGACCTCGGGTTCAGCGGTTCGGTGAAGGGGCGCGACGTATGGGCTCATAAAGATGTCGGAACCTTGACAGACTCCTACACTGCTTTGGTGCCGAAGCACGGCGTCGTTATGCTTCGGCTCTCTCATTGACGATATAAATTGTCTAAATAGCTGACGCGTGGATTTCTCGATGATAAGACGGTGCATGGTCAAGCATGGTTCAAACTCTTCAATGCGAGTGGGTTGATGGTATGGATCCAACCCGCGAAGCAGTTTTGCTATTGTGGATGCAGGAGTTGGTGGGTTGCCCGGCAGATTTTGTCCTACTGGGAGTACGGCAACCTGGTATGGACGGAACAAGGAATGGCGAACGCCGGGAAGCACACACCTGAGTAGATTGTGAATGTTCTGAGGCAGATCGAACTGGCAGTGTACAAGTAGATCCTTCAGGACATCGCCGGGGAAACTTCTAAGCTCGGAGCGGTGCCGAGCATCACCCGAAATATGACGGCTGCTTCCGAGTCCTCTTCGGCGGGAGGGCCAATCGAGGACTGAGCAGTGCGATAGATGTCTTCCAGAAGGCGGCGCCTGCCAACCTTGCGGCCTACCACAGGCCAAGCCTGCTGAACGAACCCCTCTATCGAGAGGCGGACCACGAGGGCAGGCGCGGGAAATGCCGCGCAGCAGTTCCAGCAGTCACTCCGAGCGTGGGGCGTGGTAATGCCGCTCAATCGCTTATCCCAGGAGTGTGCATGGCCTCGGGCGTGCGGCCACGGCAAAGCGGCGGAACCCAATGGCGGTGTTGAGCAGGATCATCCGCTTCCCGGACTTCCCACGGCTTCAATCAGCAGCTCATGGCGCAGCTTGGCAACGTCAATGGCCACCAGGATCATGGACGTTTGCGCAGGCTGAGAAAGGGGCATGGCTGGGCCGGCTCCTGAGGTGAGGTAGGCATAGGTCCAGCGTAGGATACCCCGAACCGGTCAAGGCCCCCGACCGTTAAGTCTCCGTCTCTACGCTCCCGCGACCCAACGGACGGATATCTTCTTAATCCTCCGCCAGATTATTTTTCCTTCGTGTGGTGCTATCGACCAGAATTCGCCAGTAAAGCTGTGGGCCACTGGGCCTACTTGAACGGAGAGCATCTGGACTTCATCCGGCTAGCACCCGGTCGAGAACGGGTACACTCAGGGCTTCAACGGACGAACGCGGCAAGCGGAGCGGCAGGAAACCACAGCTCGGTGCTCGGATCGTCCTACAGATCGACGAGGGCAAGTTTCAGGCTCACCTGGATCAGGTGGTGCGAGCCCCTGTTGAAGAGAAGTTGATTGCGCTGCTGGATGCAGAAGCGGACTCAGTTGCGCGGCGGAAAACGGAAGCGGGGCAGAATGTGGCGGAAACATGCACACAATCCAGCCTACGCGGTGCATCCCCGGGGATTTACAGATGCAGCCGACGCCACCTGATGACAACACTTATATTGTGGTATGACATGGACAAGAGTTAGTGTTGAAAGAAGGGCAGACTTGATCGATGAGGGATCTGGGGACTTGTGGCTTAAGCGGTTTGGTTCTTGCCATCTTGATGGCCGTGTTTGCGACAACGCAAGCATCAGGTCAACAGCGCTCCATCCAGACAAGGACGCAGCGCATTCTCGAGGTTCAACAATTTATTTCAAATAACGACTTCGACCACGCCACACAATTACTGAACAAGCTTTCATCAGAGTATCCCGCGTATGCCGGCATCTACAATTTGCGGGGAATTGTGGCAGTGCGTGAGGGCAACACGCGCTTGGCCGAGGACAGCTTTGTGAAAGCTGTTCGGCTCTCGCCGCGATTCACCCCAGCGTATCTCAATTTAGGTCGGTTATACCAAGAAGCATCGGCTGCCGATCCGGAGGCGGAGCAAAAGGCGTTGAACGCCTACCGGCACGTGCTAAGCTACGACACTCAAAACAGCGAAGCTCGATATCAGTCGGCCTTTTTGCTGATGCATCAAGGAGCGTATCGGCAGTCACTTGATCAGCTTGCGCCTATGGGCGCGGAAGCCAAGCGCTCGGGGCTCGTGCTGTCAGTCACCGCTGCCGACAATGCCATGCTGGGTTTCAGGAAACTAACCTCTGAAGCAGTGTGCTTGTGGACGTCTCAACCGTCACTTGCAGCGCTGGATGTCCAACAAGCCCTTCCATATCTCGCCAGAGGAAAACGATTCGACCTAATCATCAAGCTGCTCGAGCGGCTCCAGACCCAGGGCCCGATGCCGCCCGATTTGCTAAATTCACTTGGATTGGCCTACGAGGCAACGGCTCGTCTGAAGAAATCGCGTGCAGTGTTTGAGCGAGTCTTTGCGCAGTCGAATAGCTCCGCCGCTCCCCTGCAGGAATTGGCGGCGGTGGCGAATCTGCAGCGTGATTATAAAAGCGCATTGGGATACCTTGCCCATGCTCAAACCATAGAGCCCAACAACTCGAACATCGATTATTCCTTCGGCGTGGATTGCCTCTATCTTGGCTTACTTGCTGAAGCCCAGAAAGCATTCAGCAAGGCAGTGGAGCTCGCACCGGATAATCCGTCTTACAACTATGCTATGGGCATAACGACAAGTTTTATGCACGACCCGAACGAGGGAGTTCCTTATCTAAAACAATATGCTGATCTCAGGCCGAAGGACCCAAACGGGGTGCTCGCTGTAGGTACAGCCCTTTTTCGAGCTAAAGATTATGAGGCCGCCTCTTCGTGGCTAACTAAGGCGTCATTGATTCCGCAAACCTCTATGCAAGCTCGTTACTATTTGGCCAGGATTGCAAACCGGCAGCGCCGCACGGCCGATGCAATAGCCGAACTCGGAAAGATTCTCAAAGTCGAGCCGAAGGATTCCGATGCGTGGGCAGAACTGGGGCAGAGCTATCTGCTAGAAAAACGCTATGGAAAGGCGGAAGCTGATCTTCAGCGTGCGCTCAGCCTGGATCCTGACAACTACACTGCTAACTTCAATCTCCTCGTCGTTTATACGCAAATGAGGGACTCGCGGAGAGACGCACAGGCCAGGCGGGTGCAAGAGGTGCAAAGATTAAATTTAGCAAAAACCAAAAGCTATTTGCGGGTATTAGACATTCGTCCAAATACCAGCCCCTAAAGGAACGTCTCGCATTGCCTTATCCAACCTCCGCTCTGCAAGCTGCAGGACCGTTCTCATCGAAGAGGTAACATTCGGATGAAATCTCCGTCAAGAAGACAATTTATGAAGGTATTGGCATCTGCATTGTCCCAATACAAAACTCTTGATCTACTTGGTTCGAGAATCGAATCTCCGGCATTGCCTGTGGTTACCTCAACCAATTCCAAATCCGGTGAGTTGTTCCAAGCGGTTTCGCTCAGTCAGGCGGGTATTCACTGGAAGCATGATAGCGGTCGATCTTCCGAGTCCTATCTACCTGAGACTACCGGAGCTGGTTGCGGTTTCATCGATTACGACAATGACGGTTGGCTGGACATTTATTTGGTAAACAGCGGAAAGTGCGACTTTTTCAATCCCACGCCGCCACTCAGGAACGCACTCTACCATAACAATCGGGATGGGACCTTCACCGATGTAACAGACAAAGCGGGCGTCGCTGGAGGAGGATACGGTATGGGCGTGGCAGTAGCCGATTACGACGGCGACGGCTTCCCGGACATGTACGTAACTCAATACGGCAGAAGCATTTTGTACCACAACAATGGTGATGGCACCTTCACCGACGTTACAGAAAAGTCCGGAGTGGCCGCCCCAGGATGGTCATCGAGCGCAGTCTGGTTTGATTATGACAATGATGGAAGGCTCGATCTTTTTGTATGCAGATTTGTGGATTACGACAAGGCGAAGAACAAATACTGCGGAGATCCTCAAAAGGGCGAACGATACTACTGCATACCCAGTATTTACGAACCGGCCCCAAGTTGGCTCTTTCACAATAATGGCGATGGAACCTTTACCGACGTTAGCGAAAGTACCGGAATTAGGGAGCATCTCGGGAAAGCATGGGGAGTGGTGGCTACTGATGTCAACAATGACGGGTGGATGGATCTGTTCGTTTCCAATGACACGGTACAGAACTTTCTTTTTATAAATCAACACGGAAAGTTTGAGGAAAACGGTATGTTGGCAGGCGTTGCATACAGCATGGATGGCAATGCACGTTCCGGGATGGGGGTCGATTCGGGCGATTACGATCAAGACGGCTGGGAGGATCTTTTCGTCACCAACGTTGACCACGAGCTTTACTCGCTGTATCACAACGATCATGACGGAACTTTTTCGGACGTCGCGGAACGCTACGGAATCGCGCAACGGACGCGTCTGATGAGCGGCTGGGGAGCGAAATTCTTCGATTATGACAATGACGGCGACGTAGATTTGCTGATTGCCAATGGTCATCCCGACGACAAGATCGAATTCCATTCTCACGACGTAAAATATCGCGAGCCTCTTCTGCTCTTTCACAATACTGGCCATGGCTTTGTAAATGTCAGTGATCGAGCGGGTGCGGTCTTTACCGACGATTTTGCAGCGCGAGGAATGGCTGTCGGCGATTTCGACAATGATGGAGCAGTGGATGTTTTGGTCGCAATCAACAATGGAGCTCCGCTTTTGCTGAAGAACACGGGTGCCGCTGGCAATCACTGGCTCGGAATCCGGTTGGTTGGCAAGCACTGCAATCCGGACGCCATTGGAGCTCGGATAACATGGTACGCGGGGAGCCTTAGGCGGAGTCGCCTAAAAACTTCAGGGGGGAGCTATCTTGCTTCCCACGATCATCGAGAGGTTCTAGGAATAGGTGCGCGCACCCGAATTGATCGTCTGGAGATTACCTGGCCGCGGCCAAGCGACCATACGGACGTTCTCGTTGAACTCCCAATTGATAAATACATCATCATCGTCGAAGGGGTTGGAATTCAGTAGCACCTCGGATCACCCCCATATCGTGCATCCGCCTTGAATCCTTACGGTTTCCCCCGCGGGTAGACGCTGTGTGTGGCTGCGGCACGACCTGGAGACCTTTTCCAAGCGGCTCCGCCAAACTGTCTCGCGCCTCCTGCAGATACTCGTGACAAGAGTGCGGATTACTCGGAGCCTCCCTCGGACGGGATGTCCGAGCCCAAGGCCGTCTTTTCAGAGTGTGAATCCGATCGACAAGGTGGCGTCAAGCTGCTTGTGAAAAACGCGGAGGGTGCGGTTTTTCATCCCAGATTGAATCTCTGGAAGATGGAGTAGATGATTCGGTCCACGGACTGTACGTTGACGAAGCAGACCGTGGGGCGGTGCGGCGGCGAACTTCTTCAGGCGGATCGTGGCGAAGCGCGTCACAAAGTCCCTGTTGTATTGGCCGTTGCGGTACTGCGACGCCCGCCGTGGACCCCGCTCCTAGCTGTCCCAAACCGCATACCGCTCACCCAGACGCTCCGGCTCGCCCTCGAACCCATGCTTACAGGCGAGCTTCGTGCTGCCCTCAGGATCCCCCCAGAAACTCTCCTTCATCTCGGCTACAAAATGCTGGAAATGGCCTGTGATCGATACAGTCTTCGTCATAGGTGTAAGGGTCCTTTACAGGTTGGGCTTTAGAGCATTTCCATCATAGCTGTACTCAGTTGAGGGTTAGCCTGAACCAGGCCTTGGCGTTGTCTGCAGATATTTGCTGAAGGGCTTCTGTGATG
>JAJZIF010000060.1 GCA_021810735.1 Acidobacteriota bacterium | reverse complement strand
GAGGCGCGTGCCAAGGCCGGCGATGAGAAGGATGCCGCCGAAGAACTCCAGTCCGGCGACGAAAGGAGCGGTGAGGCCGGGAAGGGGAATGCCGAGAGAGTGGAAGAATCCGGTGACGCGGTGGAGGTGCTGGAGCTTCCCCCAGCCGGTCTGCATGAACTGCCATCCCCAATAAAGCCGGACGAGAAACAGCAGTGGGCTTTGGAGCCACGAGGCAACTTTGCCGAAGTGGGTATAGAGGGTGGAGAGTTTCTTGACCAAGGTGTATTCCCTTTCGTACATGCGTTTCCTTGCCGTTAAGACTGCAAAGGGCTGAGGGAGAACGCGATTGACGATGGTTAGAGCAGGTTTTCGTCGGGAGGGTTACAGAACCATCCCATACCGGCGAAATAGCTGAAAGCTGACTGCAGGTGCGCTGGGCGGTCGTCTTCAGGCATGGTGCTGCCGACGAAGGCGGCGTCGATGGCCCGGTCGAGAGTGGCGCCGTTCCGGATGGCTTCGAGAAGGCGAAAGTCTTCCTGATCCATGCGGCGATAGTAGACCGAATTTTCATAGCGGTGGACGGCGATGAAGAGGTGTTCGCGGAGCATCGTGCGCATGCGGCGGGTGCGGCGCGCGGCGAATCCGGTGGAGGCGTTGTTGACGGAGGAGTCGCTGGCACTTTCATCCTCGCGGACGGCGATGAGGGCGTCATCGATGGCGGCGTGGGCTTCGACAAGGCGCAGATGAGGCTGCAGGTGGAGGACAGTGTCCTCGCCGACAGCAGCCATCTGGTCTGGCGTGAGGGGCGGCCGCGCGGGATTGTCAAAGGACTCGATGTGGGCCCATTCAAGCTGTGCCATTTCGAGGGCGAGTTCGGAGTAGGGCGCGGTGTGCTGTGGGTGGCTAACGAGCCATGCGGTGAGGCGTGAGCCGAGGTTGCGCAGCGTGAAGGAGGTGGAGGGGCAATCGGTGAGGTAGTCGCGCATGATGCGCTCGAAGCGGCGGGCGCCAACGACGGCCTGCAGGCCGGGGAAATCCTCCTGAAAGCTGGTGTAGAGGCGGAACCAGTACTGGCGATTGTAGATTTCGAGGCGCTCGAACGAGGTGAGGCGGTCATTGGGGCGGATGATGGCGTCGGCTTCCTGCTGGGAGGATGGGCCGTTGGTGCGGCGGCGGCGCATGCGTTCGTCGCGGGTGATGGGCTGCATGATGCAGGCAGCCATGCGCTGCTGAATCTCGCGGAGCTGAGTGGGGTGGTCGGGCTGATTCCGTTGACGGCTCACTGGGCCACCGCCTGTTCCACTTCAACGGGTGGTGCGAGTTTTTGCGCGGCTTTTTCCAGATATTGGGTGGCTTTGAGGGCTTCGGCGTGGACCTCGTCGAAGGTGGGGATATTGTCGTCCCACTCGAGGAGGGTGGCGGTGGGGCCGCAGCGCTGAATGGCGCGGTCGTAGAGGTTCCAGACGGGGTCGAGGACGGGGTGGTCGTGGGTGTCAAGGATGAACTTTTCGAATTTGGAGTGGCCGGCGATGTGGATCTGCGCGACGCGATTTGGGGAGACGGCGTCGACGTAGGTGCGAGGGTCGAAGCTGTGATTCTGGGAGGAAACGTAGATGTTGTTGACGTCGAGGAGGATGCCGCAGTCGGCTTCTTCGACGACTTCGTTCAGGAATTCCCACTCGGTCATTTCGGAGACATGGAATTCGGCGTAACTGGAGACGTTTTCGACGACGACGGGGATTTCGAGGAAGTCCTGGACCTGGCGGATGCGCTGGGCTGTGTTATGGACGGCTTCCCACGTGTAGGGCATGGGGAGCAGGTCGTGCGTGTAGCGGCCATCGACGGAGCCCCAGCAGAGATGATCAGAGAGCCAGGGCGTGTTGGTGCGGCGGACAAGATTTTTAAGGCGTCTGAGATGCTCGCGGCTGAGCGGGTCCACGGAGCCGAAGTACATGGAGACGCCATGCTGCACGACGTGGTACTGCTCGAGGATGCTGTCTAGCACGGCCAGCGGACGGCCGCCGTCGACCATGAAGTTTTCCGAGATGATTTCAAACCAGTCGACGGCCGGTTTTCTCTCGAGGATGTGCCGGTAATGGGGCACGCGCAGACCAATGCCTACGCCGTAGTTTGTGTATCCGTTGAAACGATTGGCTGGCATGGTGCGGGATCTGCTTCGCAAGAATAGCGGTGAGGGGTGCGAGTCTCCCGCGGGCAGGAGACTCGCAGGAAACTACATGGGGTGTTCGGTGTTGCAACCACCCTTGCCCTTGCAGCTGTTCTTGCCTTTGCAGCCGTTGTCGCCGGACTTGCAGCCACCCTGGCCCTTACAGTTGTTCAGGCCTTTGCATGCGTGCTTTTCAATTTTGGTTTTGCCGGTTTTGGCGGCCATGCCCAGCATGGCCTGGGCGACGGGGCTGATGGTGGTGGCCGACGAGACGGGCGAAGCATGCAGCGCCATCGGCGAGGCGCCAAGCAGACCGGTCACGGCTGCGCTCAGCATCATGGCTTTGATCGAGTGTTTCATAGATGTTCCTCCGGTGATCGAGATCCGCCATGCGTGGCGGTCTGTGTGGGTTAGAGAGATGAACTTCGATTTGGTTACGGCATTGGTTGGAAATTCATTTCCGATGTCTGTCACGGCATGTCACCAGACTCGGGGGCACTGCATATTCTATGCGGTTTACCCGGTGCCCACGGACTGGCCCATCGAGGGTGACGCCATGATATCCCCTTTGGACGGCGGCTCGCCAACGAATTTTCTGCTGCGAGGCCAAAGGCGTGGAGGGCGCGGGCTTGCGCCAAGATCCACAAAAATAATGACATAGTTAAACGGTTTGAAACAGGACCGAGTTTGCTTTGGTCACCGAGGAGTGAGGAATCCCGGCAAAGAAAAAATGGCGCGGCACCGGTCGGTTCCGCGCCGTGGATGAGGAGGGTGGTGCGTGGTTAGAAGATGATTTGGCCGGCGATCTGGACCTGACGGGAGGTGTTGGCCTGAGATGTGATCTGGCCGAACTTGCTGCTCGTCGGGTCGACGTTCGGTCCACCGAACATCGGGTGGTTGAGTGTGTTGAAGGTTTCAAAACGGAGCTGGAAGTAAGCCTTGCCGTGGATGGGGAAGTTCTTCAACACAGAGGAGTCGAGGTTGTTAATACCGTTCGAGCGGATGCTTGAGATGGTCAGCGGGAAAGTGCGAAGGTGATATTCGAACTGGTTCGCGCTGCCGAGGACGAAGGCATCCGGGTTGATAGCGGATACGCCCTTGGCGGTTTCGCGCGAGTTGAACTGGATCTGCTGACCGGTGGTGACCATGTCGGTGGTCCAGTAAACCGGCGGGCCGGTCTGCCAGGTGTAGATACCGTTGATGACCCAGCCGCCAAGGAACTCATTCGCCCAGCGGTTGGTGAGGTTCAGGGCTTTGCCGCGGCCGATAGGCAGGTCGTAGGTGGCGCCGATGACGATGTGGTTGGTGAAGTCGAACGGCGAGATGTGCTTGTTGGGTTTGGCGTCAGTCGGGTTGAGGTAGACGTCCTGGGTCTCGAGTTTGGACCAGCTGTAGTTGGCGACGAGCCAGAGGCCGTGCGACATGCGGTGTTCGATGCGGGCATCGAGCGCATTGAAGAACGACTGGCCAACCGTTGGGTTGTCTTCTGTAACACCGTTGTTGGGGAATTGCGGGAAGGGCGAGACCAACTGCGCAACAGAGGTGGTCTTGCCGTTGAGGGAGGTGCCCGGAACGAGGTCGTGGAAGGGGTTTGTTACGGTCTTGGAGAGTTCATTGATGACAGTCTGGTCACGGCTGGTGGCAGTGCTCAGGTATTGGAGAGGGATGTAGTTGAGTTGCCGCGTGGAAACCGGCATGTGGACCATGTGATTCCCGACGTAGTCCATTTCGAACATGGTGTTCGGGGTGATGGTCTGCTGGAAGCCGATATTCCAGCGCAGCGAGTATGGGTTGGTCGGGTGAGGATCGAGGTAGCTGATGCTCTGCCCGAGGTAGGTTCCAAGTCCGAGGGATGATCCGGTTGGCTTATTGATGCCGTTGGGGAATGGGTTGGACAGGGTGGCATACGGGGAGACGTAATTGTTGTTGGTCGCCACGAACGAGGTCTTCGCGCTGAAGCCTTCGTTGTCGACGATCGGATTTGACGACCACTTGCCGTTGGGATCGAGGTTGGCGATAGTGTACTGGCTGACGAACATGCCAAAGCCGCCGCGGACGACCGTCTTGTCGTTGAGCCAAGAGGGAGTCCACGCGAAACCAAAGCGCGGGCTCAGCCAGTTTGAATCGCCCTGATAGTAGGCGCCATCGTGAGATGAGGGGAAGGTAAGACCACCATTGACCTTGAACTGGTCGGCAGGGATCTGCGGAATGGGATTTGCCGCGTAAGCAGCCTCAGCCTGAGCGGCGATGGGGCTTGGCGTTGTGGTGTCAAAGCCGTTTACCACTGCACCGTGCTTGTCGTAGTAGGGCGTGTTGAAGTCGTAGCGGAGACCCATGTTGAGGGTCAGGTTGTTGTTGACGCGCCAGTTGTCCTGGACGAATCCGGCGACGTAGTAGGTGTAGAAGGAATTGATTGCGTTGTTGTCGAACTCGCCGCCGGTGGGCAGGCCGATGAGGAAGGACGCCAGATCGCCGCCAAAGGTCGGAGGCGCGGAACTGGAACTCTGCTGCACCCAGTTTGTCTTGAACTGGAAGCGGCCGGATGCGTACTTGTAAGCCGCAGCTCCGAGGCGGTACTGCCGGGCATCCACGCCGAACTTGAGGCTGTGGTTGCCGATGGTCTTCATGAGCTCAGCGAAGAGCTGATAGGAGTTCGACGGAAAGCGCGAATAAGCCGAGCCTCCCAGACACTGGTAGCTGGTCTGGCTGCCGCAGCTGCCGAACTCGATGAAGGGCATCTGCAGGTGCTCAGAGTTCTGGGCAAGCAGCGAGGGAAAGCCGAGCGTGCTGGGGCTCATGCCGTCGCTGGGTTCGCCTTCGGCCTGCAAGAAGTAGGTCCAGTTGAAGCGGACATCGAGAACCGTACTGGCATTAAACGTGTGCACGGCATCGAGCGTGCTGCCCCAGTTGGAGCGGTTCAGCGATTCCCCGGTGGCTGCGTCGTTGAAGTAGTTGTTTTTCGACTGGGTGCGGAGGTTGTGCCGGAAGTCGAAGAAGACGTGGGTTGCGGCGCCGATGTTGAAGTCAAGACGGCCGAGGAAGTTGTTGTAGTCGTCGATACTTGGAACGCTGCTGATGAAGTTCTGGAAACCGTCAGGCCCGCCGGTGGTGTTGGACTGCGGATAGTACTTCAAATAATTCGCAGCGATGGGATTGACCTGAAGGCCGGCATTGGCCAGGACGTTGTTCTGGATCGGTGTACGAACGATTTTTCCGTTGACGTCGGTCGCGGAGTAGGGGTTGTAGAGCTGATAGGGGTTCGGGTTGCCGTTAGCGCAGATGGCGCTGTTGCCGTTCTGGTATCCGTCCGGGCAGCCGACGGGCAAAAGAGCGGAGAAGTCGCCGGTGCGCTCGGCGGCGGTAGGCACGGTAGCAATGTTGGTGTTTGGCTGAGAGTCCTGCAAGCCCTCCCAGGCGAACATCCAGAAGAGCTTGTTGCGGCCGTCGAAGACGTGAGGGATCCAAACCGGACCGGAGGCCTCGAGGCCGTACTGGTTAAAATGCGTCACCGCGATGGGCTTTCCCGCCTGATTGTTGAAGTAGCTGTTGGCATCAAGGGCCGAAACCTGGCCGTACTCGTACAGTGAGCCGTGTATGTTGTTGCCGCCGGACTTGAGGACCTGATTGATGACGCCGGCCTGGGTGTGGCCGAAGGCGGCATCAGTGTCAAAGGCCTGGACGCTGACCTGCTTGACGGTGCTCTGCGGAGGGCTGTAGGCGAGGGTGTAATTCCAGAGCTCGTCGGGGGCGCCATCCATGAGGATTTCGCTGGTCTGGGAGGGCGTGCCTGCGATGCTCCAGGCGGCGGCGCCGTTGTTGTCAAACGGGTGCACCTGCGAAGGCTGTCCAGTGGGCAGTACACCGATGGCGAGTTCGGAGAGCATCATCGGGGTGCGGCCGTTGAGCGGGAGACTCGCGACCTCGTTGGTGGTGATGGTCTGGCCGACCGAGGCGCTGGCGGTATTGAGCAGCGGAGCCGCGGCGGTGACAATTACGGTCTGTTGCGCGCTGCCGAGCTGGAGCGTCATGTCGATGACGAGGTGCGCAGTGGAATTGAGAGCGATGCCACTGCGCACGATCTTTTTGAAGCCTTCCTTTTCGATAGTGATCGAGTAGTCTCCGGGGAGAAGGAATGGCAGGACGTATTGCCCAGCTCCGTTGGAAGTGGTTTTTGATACGGTTCCTGAGTTCACCTCGGTCGCTGTGACCTGGGCTCCAGGGATGGCTGCGCCGGTTGGGTCAGTGACGGTACCAGAGATGGTACCGCGAGATTCCTGCGCCATAGATTGTTGCGGCTGCAGGAACAGCGCAATGGCGAAGACCATGCAGAAGGCGAGCAGAACTCGCCGCCATCCAATCGATCGACTTTCAGAGGGCGGGTGAATGGCACTCCCCGGCCCGAATTCGGTGTTGCAACACAGTTTCAGCCTCGACATAGATACTCTTTCCTTTTCTGGAGCAGATAGAGCTTTGCTCAAGATTGCACAGCGGCGAGCGCCGTGCGTATGCCTCTAAGTTGTTCAAGTTGCCTGGTGGTACGACCACTACAAGCACGGACAGGAGTGTGCTCCTTCCACGTGACGGCTGTCAAGAGAATCATTCTGCAAAAGGCGGGATGGGTGTTATTTTGTGGAAACTTTGGATTTTTGGCGAAATGAGAGCAAAGAAATGCCCGGCCATAGGAAGCTGGCCGGAAGGGGAAAATGTCACACTGGGAAGGCGCAGAGGTGTGACCTCAGAGTGGTTAAGCGATTACTCTCAACGGACCTCAGAGGTAGACCGCTTGTCATGTTGGAGCGTCTTCTCCGCATTCCAGGCAGGGAAGAAGTCTGGGATGGTGAATTTTTTCGCCTGAGCCCATTTGATCTGGTGCGAGTGTGGTTCGCGCTGGCGGGGATGGGTTCCGGGGCCGGCGGAATCATATTCGGCGAAGAATGCAGTGTTGAGGCTGTGGGTCTGTCCAGGATGCCATTCGCGCCATCCGGCGGGGGCGATTTGCGGGCCCATCCAGGTGTGAAGGTAGACGACGGTCGCGTAGGGGCGCCAGGGCCGGCCAAGGTAGACGTTCTTCACACCGGGATCGGCCGTGAGGCGACAGTCGTGGAAGACGAAGGCGGAGTCTTCCGTGGGGTAGTGCTTGGCCTGCGCAGTGATGAAGCCCTCAGAGTGCGGAGTGCTGTGGATGGTGCAGTGATCGAAGTAGGCCTTGCCGTCGCCGAAGATGAAGTCAACGTTGCCGGCGATGTAGCAATGGGAGAAGAATTGGCGGGCCGGCCTGCAGGATTTGCCGTCGGGATGGCAATTCTTGCTGCCGGCATAGAGCGTGTCCTGATTGCCGAGGATGTGGACGTGCGAGAGGACTGCCTGATCGCCCGAAAGGGACAGTGCGAGAGCCTGCGAGCCTTCCGATACCTGCTTGTGGGCGCGGTTCCAGTCATTGGCGAAGGTGATGTTTTCGGCAAAGAAGTTTTTGCCGGTGACGGTGACGGTAGCCGAGAGGAGGGTTCCACCGGCCGTTCCGGCGGAGCGGTCATCGACGATGACGGTTTGAGCGGGCGTGGCTCCGTCGCCGACGAGGCGGATGTTTGGCTTGTGGATGACGACTGCGCCGCGATAGGTGCCGGGAGCTATGCGGATGGTTGCGCCGGTGTCAGGCGCCGCATCCACCGCGCTCTGGATGGAGTGGTACTCGGCAGTGCTGTCGAGCGAGACGTAAAGCGCATGGTCCTTGCTGGGAATGACGCCTGCGGATTCAGGGACGGAGGTGTTGACGGGGAATGGGGGGAAGTGTCCGGCACAGTTGATGGGAGCCCCGCGTTTGCTTCCGGTGACCTGCTTTATGGTGACATCAAAGCCGCTCGGGGTGAGGTTGCCAATGGCCGGGCCGACGAGGAAGTTGGCATACTGCGCATCCATTTTGGAGTCGCCGAGACCGTCCGCCCAGACATTGTCGAGGGCTATGCCGAGCGGGTGCTGCGCGTCCTGCCCGACGAGGATGTAACGGCCCGGGGTAAGGATGTGGATGTTGCGCAGCGTGATGTCGCGATACCAGGGGATGAGATCGCCGGTTTTGCGCGCATAGTGGGGCGTGAGCAGGAGCGGGTATCTGACGTTGCGCATGCAGACGTTTTCGTAGGTGATGTTGTGGACGAGTCCGCCGCGGCTGAGATCGGACTTGATGCGGATGCCGTTGGTGGTGCCGTCGAGCGTGAGGTTGCGGACGAGGATATCACTGACACCGCCGTTGGTTTCGCTGCCGATGGACATGCCGTGGCCAGTGTAGAAGTGATCGTCGGAGATGGTCATGTGCGATGCGGGGCCGGCGGTTCCGGCCTTGATGGCTACGTCGTCATCGCCGTCGTGAATATAAGACCGCGTGATAGTTACATTTGTGGAGGAGCCGGGATCGATGCCGTCCGTATTGCGTGCCGTGCCGGGAGTGTTGATATGGACGCCCCAGGCGGTGAAGCCGTCAGTGTGCTCGATGAGCACGTGGAAGTTGGGAGAATTACGAAGTGTGATGCGATAGAGCGTGAAGTTATTGGAACGGTTGACAACCACCATGCGCGGGCAGCTCTGGTTGAGGTCTTTGATCTTGGCGGTGTGGGCGAGATCCCACCAGGTGGCCTTCTGGCCAAGCAGGGTTGCGCCGCCGCGACCGTCGATGACGCCTTTTCCCATGATGCCGGCGTCGGGAGCGTGATCGGCGGTGATAAGCGGCTTGCAGCCGTGACCGCGCTTGTCGACGACGCCGCAGCTGCCCGGATAGAGGTCGTATTCGCGGGGATTGCGTGAGCCGTAGAGGGCCGTGCCGCTGTCAACAAGAAGGGTGACGCCTGGGCGCAGATGAATGGGGCCTGTGAGGAAGACGTGGTTGCCTCCGGCGGAGCTGAGTTCAACGGAGTGACCAGAAGCGCAGTGATCGATGGCCTGCTGAATGCGGGCGGTGTCTTCCATGCGCTCTTCGGCAGTGGTGAGCCTGCCTTGCGGGGCGGAGAGTTTGGCCTTGAGCTGAACGCAGACGGGAGGGTAGTGAGGTTCGACCACGTGGCGGGTATCCTGGCCCATGCAGAAGGTGGCGGAAGAGGCGAGGAGAAGAAGCGCAGGCGCAGCGAAAGCGCGGCGCGGGAGGGACGGGAACATGCAGACTGGCTCCTTGAGCGTTTCCCCTGATTCTGTTGAGGGGCGAAATTTTGCAGGCTTGGCGGTTTTTGGGTGAAGCAGCCTCGCTGAGTTTTTCTCGCCGCCCTACACCATCAGGAGAAATGTTCTTGACATTGGTCTAACCACTGTACCGATCCAGTCTATCTGGTACGTGCGCGAGGATGTCAAGAAGTTGCCACAAGCCGGACAGAGAATGCGGGCCTTCCCATGGCTGGGACGCCGGGATCAGGGCAGGCGGGGCAGCTCTGGAGCCGAGATTCTTTTGGTATGTCGGGCGCAGGTTCTGGAAGCGCGGTCTTTCTCAACGGAAAAGCCGTGCGTTCGGGGTATTCCTGCAGGAATGCAGCCTCATGCCGGCGTGCGCTGTTCCGCGGGCGGCGTCTTCTTTCGAGGGGACACCTGCTGGTCTTCCATGCCTTGAGCGGCTTCAGCCATCTTCAGGTGCTTTTCCATGAGGCGGCTTGCCTCTTCCGGCTTGCGAGCTCGGATTGCCTTGTAAATTTCGCGGTGGAGTTCGGCGGATTCGCGCAGATCGCGTGATCGTTCGGCGGTTTTGCGCCGTTTGTCGTACAGTGCCGAGGTGATAGTTTCCATGAGCGCCGCAAGAATCGGATTGCCGGAGGCGCGGGCGATAGTGCGATGGAAGGCGATGTCGTGAATCAGGTACTCGGCGGGCTTGTCGAAGGTGGCGTACATCTCGGTGACTTCTTCAGCCAGGGCGCTGTGATGTTCCTCTTTGCCGCGTTCCGCCGCGAGGGCAGCCATGTGGCTTTCGAGAATGAGGCGGGCCTCGAACATTTGCCATGGCTGGAAGCCGTAGAGCGCGCCCATGAAATCAAAAGAAGACTTGCCGAGTTCCGGCGGGCCGTCAGCGACGAAAGTGCCGACGCCATGGCGCACCTTCATGACGCCCATGGCGGCCAGGTAGCCGATGCCGGTGCGCAGGCTGGCACGGCTGATGTTGAGCATCTGGGCGAACTCGCGTTCGGGGGGGATTTTGTCGCCCGCTTGCAATGTGCCGTCTTCAATGAGTTTGCGGATGTGGTTGACCACCTGCATGGTACGGTGAGTTTCTGGCTTGTCTTTCTTCAGTCTGGGCATGGGACGTTCGTTTATCTCCCGAAGCTAAGTCAATCGAGTGACTTGAGCTTATTCCCGGAGAGGGGAAGCGAACGGGCTGCTTCCATCTCCAATGAATCAGTGCTAGTCCCGGTCGAGCCACGAAGATCTTAGATCCGGCCGGGATGAATTTTTTGTCCCGGATGGCCAATCAGTCTAGTGCATGGACAACTTTGCGCCGGCCAGAGTTGTGATGCCCTTGCCCACACTGGCGTGGACACGGAAATCTTTGGCATTTACCTGCGCGTTGCTGATGACCATTCCTCTTTGAGCGTCAATCTTAACGTTATCGAGCACTACATCGCGAATCGGGGCCTCGGGCAGGCCGGCAATGGCGCCTGCATTCTTGCTGCCGGTGGCAATGAAGTTCTCGACGGTGATGTTGTGAAAATGCGGTGTCAGGCGCGTGACGGGAGCAGGGGGATCCGGAGTCGGCGGGTAGATTCTGGGGTAGAACTCACTGATGACAAGAGCATTCTTCACGTTCTGCATGTGAATGTTCTTGAATACCAGATCGCTGACGTCATTGCCCCGATCGCGGTTGGCCTTGACGCGGATTCCATTGTCGGTGCCGTTGAAGGTGATGTTGTCAGCGTAGATATGCTGCGCGCCACCAGCGATCTCACTGCCGACCGAGAGCCCGTGGCCGTGCAGGAAGGTGCAATTCTTGATGGTGATGTATTGACTGGGCGAATTGTCACTCGATTTCGGCATGCCGGACTTGATGGCTACGTCGTCGTCGCCCACGTTGGCGAAGACATGCTCGATCAGGACATGAGTGGACGAAAAGGGATCCATGGCGTCGGTATTGGGCGAGTGCTGTGGCGCCAGGATGCGAACGTTGCGGATGGTGACGTAGTCGGAGTAATAGGGGACCACCTGCCACATGCCGGAGTTTTCGATGGTGACGCCTTCAAGGAGGACATGCCTGCAGTGGTCGAAGACGACGCCACGGGGGCGGGTGAAGGTGTTGCCCATGACACCTGCGTGGCGGACCTTGCGGGCGGCTTTCCACCAGCCAGCCCCGTTGCCATTGATGGTGCCCTGGCCGACGATGCTTACGTTGTGGGCATCCTTGGCGCTGACGAGCGCCTGGCGGCCGGGAGCGCGGAACTCGGTAATTTCCGGGTAATCGTTGAAATCGGGCGAGCCGAGGAGGGTGGCGCCTTTTTCGAGTTTGAGGGTGATGTTGCTTTTGAGCACGATGGGGCCGCTGAGGTAGGTGCCAGGCGTGAGGAGGACAGTGCCGCCGCCTTTGGCTTCGCAGGCGTCGATGGCGTGCTGGATGGCAGCGGTGTCCCTGGTGATGCCATTGCCCTTCGCGCCGTACGCACGGGGGGTGCAGATGGTCGAACCAGTTACGGCCGAAGCCGGCGGGGTAGCAGCGGCGAAAGTGCAGGCTGCCAATATGGAAAGCAACAAGAGAGAAGGGGAATTCCGCATTCCACGGGCTCCTTGGAAATTAGAGACGCTCTTCATATTACCCCAGAAATGCAAGTGTGGTCATACCACATTTGCAAAAGAGAGCGGGACTTCCAGGGATGTGAACACAATCCGGGAAACCCCGCAGGGAGAAAGTATGCGGCGATTCTGGGGAAACTGAGGTTATTGGTTGACGCCGCTGGCGAGGAAGCCGCCATCGACGACGATGGTTTGGCCGGTGACAAAGGAGCATGCTTCAGAGGAAAGGAAGATGGCTGCGCCAACGACTTCCTCGGTTTTGCCGAAGCGGCCCATGGGGGTACGCATGAGGAGTTCCTTGCCGCGCGGTGTGTTGTCAAGCAGGTCAGCATTGAGGGCGGTGCGGAAGACGCCGGGTGCAATGGCGTTGACGGTGATGCCGTGTTTGGACCATTCGACGGCGAGCGAGCGGGTGAGCGAGACGACGGCGGCCTTGCTGGCGGCGTAGGCGGCGACCTCACTGAGCGCGACGAAGCTGTTCAGCGAAGCGATATTGACGATGCGCCCATAGCCGCGGTCGAGCATGTGCTTGCCGAAGATCTGGCAGGCGCGGAGAGTGCCAGTGAGGTTGGTATCGAGGATGCTGTTCCACTCGTCCTCGGGCATAGAT
>JAJZIF010000059.1:10235-12615 GCA_021810735.1 Acidobacteriota bacterium | reverse complement strand
TCCAGGCGTTCCGGCACATCGTGCTCGCCGGTGAAGGTGGCATAGACCTGGCACCGCCTGCCCTGGCGAAGTTCCTCACGGATATCATCGAGGAGCTTGCGTTCCTTGGCGTAGATAAATTCACGAGACAGTTCAGGGGCGGTTGTGACCAGGAAGGGCACCAGCCGGCCCACATGCGGATCGAAGCGCTTGCCCCAGATCTCGCCGATGCCAAACGGATGATCGGGATAGAGCTGGAGCCGGTGAAGCATCAGGCTCATGAGGCTTCGGTTTCCGCGATTGGCTCGGAGGGCCGTCTGAATGTCCTCTTGAATCTTTGTGTAGGCCCGATGAAGTTCGGGATCGAGCGCGATCTCGCAGACACTCTCCTCATACGGTGGAAGGAAATCGGCGATGTCTTCGAGGGACACAAAGACGGTCGAACTCATCAGGAACTTGCCGAAAAGAAGAGGAGAGGCTCCCGGCTTTTTCGACAGCCGGAAGGTGCTCTTCGTGGCTCGGGTGCAGGCGTTATCGGCGTCTGGAATCTTCTCGATCGATTCGAGGACCCCGAAGGCGGCTTGAAAGTCGCTCTGGCCCTGGCTTCCGGCTTCAAAGCCCTCCTCGACCATCTTCCACGGCTCCATTCGGTAAAGAATATGGAAGAGATCGCTGGCATAGCCGCCCATCATGGTGCCGGTGTTGCCTATGAGCTTCCGCGCGCACCGGCGCAACACACCGAGATTGTTTCCCTGCGCCGTATCGTTCGCGAGTTGGTGCAGCTCATCGGCGAAGGAGAAATCGAAGAAACGCTTCATGTAGCGCCCCATGTACTCGAGCGGCGCCATGCGTTGGATCTTGCTGCTGTCGGCCTGCCAGAGCGCGGCGTAACTCTCCGTCCCGCCCTTCGCCCGAGCGATGCTCTCGGAGCGCTTCACCTCATCGAAATCGATCTTCAAGAGGTGGCCTCCATCTGGGTTTGGGATGGGGCGCCCGGTATCCGGGTTGGTGATGCAACGCCGTGCCGGCCCCGATTTCGACTCGTTGTAAGCATGTTTCCAGAAATAACTGAGCTTGCCGGTCTCTTTGCTGACGATGAAGTAGGCGGGACCGGGGCAGAGCCTCCTCCAGCCCTTGCGCCCCATCTTCCGAAGCTTAGAGAGCGTCGTCTTGAACCCCTTCGCAACGGCATGACCGTTGCGGAGTCTCACTTCAACAATGCCGTGCGGCTTCGACGGATCACCGCCATTGCGAAGGTCGTAGAGCACGAATGCGCGTGCGTGCGGCACGGTAATCAGAACCTCGCGCGCCCATTTGAGCACGAGATGCGGTGGGCACATGGATAGCACCGTGTAGGGTTTCCCATCCGCATGCGTATGGGCGATGCCGATCGACATGAGTGTCTTGCCGGTGCCGCATTCTCCGACAAGCCGCACCGAATCGGCTGTCTTGAGATACTTCGCCACGCCGGTGATGGTCATTGCCTGGGCGGGCAGCGGCTTTCGCAGGAGAGTTTTTAGGATTGGAGCGATGGGGTCTTTCGGCCCCTGCAGAGGCGGGTACATCTCGACGATGCGGGCGCCCAACTCCGAACTATAGGCCCTCAAGTAGTCGTGATATGTTTCCACGCAGACCTCCAATGGGAATTTGCAGCAAAAGAAAAAGACCAACTCGCGCTGGCCTCAAAGATTCGAAAAGAATGTTACTGGATGAGAGTTCGCTGCTGACGTTCGTACGTGGGAGCGCTGCTTCAGAAGTGCTTGGTGCAGGTCTGACAATTGATCGACGGTATCGGATCCACTGACGGGCTGATCGCTGCCCAGCCAGGGAAATCGATCTTCAAGAAGTAGGAGGACCATCTCGACAAACGTGCGCGGTCCGGTTTCGTGATGAGCCATGTGGATTCCTCCTGGGAGACGCTGCGACGTCAAGAAGCTGAAGTCGAGCACGGCGGCACCTGGTGTGTCCGTGGCGGCAAACTCGTGGCTTCTACGAGGCGAGTGCGAGCGCGTCTTTGATCTCGAAGATCGGCCAGACAACCGGGCCGTTCTTTTCGGGGAACGGCAGGAGTCCGGCAGCGCATGCGCGACCGACTCTCTCTAACAGCTCTTCGCGAGTCGCCTGAACAACTCCAGGTGCGCAACCGATCCCGGATAGTGGCACAAGCTTCTTTTCCCGTCGCAGCGCTTTGAGGATGTATGTTCCCCAACGCGGGTCCGCAGGCAGTCCAAGTAGGCTGACCAAGGTCGCCCACCCGAGTTCCTGTGTCTTTAGTTCATCGTTGAGGATGAAAGTACGGCCAGCGCTGCCGCTGCCATGAAGCCAGGAAGAAACAGCAACGAGATGACGCAGCGAGCGCTTCCGCTCGGGTAGGCTCAGGTTCGCTTTGTAGCAGGATGCC
>JAJZIF010000059.1:0-10225 GCA_021810735.1 Acidobacteriota bacterium | reverse complement strand
CGATCCGTTGCTTCGATCCATCCGGAAAGGACAGGTCGAAGCGGTGGTTTTCCTGGATCGCCGCTGTCACCGCTGCGATCTCGGCATCATTTCCAAAGAGACTGATGAGATGTGCCTGCTCCTTCTCCCCGATATAGTGGGAAACATGAACGGAGATGCGCGTGCTGGTCTTGCCTGTGCTGCGATGATACTCAAGCCGCCCGATCCGCAGATGTGCATTCTGCATCCTTTTTCTCCTTCTTCATCTCGTCTGTAAGCACCAAGGTGCGTCCTTCCTCATAGACAAGCGCAAGTTCGTTGGAAAAGCGCTCGCGCTTATGGACCTCGGTGTACCCGTCAACCTTCTCTTCAAAGGTGGTCACGTATTTGACCGTACGCCAGCGAGCGATGTGTCGATGCTGTCCCTGCCCGAAGACACCGTTCAGGAGCCCTGCTGTGCATAGCAGACCGACATGGCCGCCATGCAATGGAGTGATCGGTCGGCCCACAGTTGTCTCCTCTTTCGGCAAGAGAAAGGGTTGAACCTTCTTCCATGCGGAGGATGCGATGGCGAGATCTTCGAGATGGTCGAGCGGTAGACCATGATAGTCAATCTCCGTCGGTGGAGAAGGGGGAACGTCGTAGGGCGCCTCTTCACCTGTCAGCAGAGGAAGCGGCTTCCTCCAGATCGCCTCGAGGAGCTTTTGTCGGTTCGACTCGTAGCTTGCAGCATTCAGCCTGGCGCGCACCGCCAGGAGCACAACCTGATCGAAGCGCTCGGATTCTCGGTCCGTCAGACGAAGGACCTGAAACCGGGTGAAGGTTTCGGCGAGCAGCGGCACACAGTCCTGGAGGCGTCCGTGAGGCACCACCATCACCAGGATGCCACCGGGCACGAGCCAACGGCAGGTGCGCTGGAGAAACAGGAACTCCATGCGCTTATTGCCGAACGACCCTACCTCGAAATCGTAGGGTGGATTGAGATAGAGCAGAGAGAAGCTCTCGACCTTCGCGTGCGTGTCAAAGAAGTTTCCGTGGATGGTTTCAATACCCACTTCTTTCGCTTTCAGCGCACGGTCGGCATCGAGTTCCACTCCATAGCGCGACACTACGGCGTGTTCCGTGAGTTGGTTGAGCGCTGCGCCCATCCCCACGCAGGGATCGAGGACACTGGCCCACTCCGCTGGAAAGTTCAGCAGCCTTCGCAGGCGCGATCCTTCAGTTTCCGGCAGAGGGTAAAATCCGAGCTTGACCTTTCCCGCATTCCGCATTTTTCCTCCAAAGAGAGATGCCCGCCCGCCGTGTGATTTAAAGCATAACTTTGCCGTTTGGCAACGTTATGCTTTAAATGAGGTTTATTCAGCTTATTGAAAGGGCCATTGGCTGGTTGCTACTTCGGGATGCCCAGTGCCTTCTGCGCACGGCGGACATCTGCATTGAGGGTCATCCGCTCGCACGAAAATCCCTTTGGAATGCGCTCAATAATTCTGGCTGCTGAGGTATACAGCTCCCGGCTATGGACTTCTCTGGCGAGAACGCGCGCGGCATCGACAGCAGCTCACGGCGACGTGCAGTTTCAGCCAAGCTACACCGACGGTGTTGTTCAGAAATCCTACGTCGCACATCCGGAAAGTACTGGTTCATGAACCAAACCGTAATACCCAAGCGCTTACAGACATTACGCAGGGATGGCACAGGTGTTTCTCTAAGCGCAGCTTCCGCCGAATTTTTCAGATCAAGTCTGCGCTCATCAATGCAACTACGGCGACGGGCCAGGATCTGATTACACAGATCAGATTCATGCATTCGCAGGATGGTTGAGGTCGTGCAGCCGAGCCGACGACTCAGGTCGGCCAAAGTGGGCACGGGGTATTTGTTAAGAGCCTCTTGCAGCATCCGACGCATGGCCTCAAGACGGATTCCTCTCCCTGCGGCAATCTTCCTGCTGATCGCTGCGCAAAGCTCAGGAAACTTTAGTTGAATGTATGCATCGTTTGAATAGCCAAGGCAGGCTGCAATGTGGTGAGCTGAGGTTGGTTCACGCGATTTCAAAGACTCTTCGAGGATCTCCTTCAGCCGAAGAACATCGCATATCCTCGTTGCTCCGGGCTTCCTCCACCAATGGCTTCTGCCGGACTGTCGATACCGTGCGGCAATCCTGTGGCTGAGTTCCCGGTCGGCATGATAGAGTCTTTCCGTCGTTGTATAACCCAATCTTCGTGCGACATCCGACAGACTGACCGGTACATCGTCCCTGAGAGCTATCCCCAAAGCGTTGCGAATTTCGCTGGAATGTCGCGATGGGGACAAGTTGCGACGTCCCGCAGCCGACATCGCCTGCTTTGCAGCATCGATGTCGACTGTTATCGGTCCTGCCGGAACGAAGAAGTTCGAAATGGGAACATTCAAAGCCCGGCCAATCCGAAGCAGGCTCTCGATACTGGGTATTGCCCTGCCATCCAGCCAGCTATGAAGGGTGCTACGCGGACAGTGGATATATTCAGCCAGGGCGGCACTATTCCCACCAACAACCTCCTCAAGATAGACAGTCAGACTTCTGCGAACATATCTGGGGGAAGCCTCCGGATCCATTCGCGGTAGCAATGCCAGTAGCTCACCGATCTGTTCACTGGCCCAGTGTTTCTGCTGATCAAGTGCATGGTCTTGTGCTGGTTCTGCATCGCCGACTGGCTTGCCGAGCCATCCGCCGCAACGCTGACAATATCCTATTCGGGAGATAACGCCGAGCGGGCGTAGCTGCCAGTTACAGTGATGACAAGCAGTCCGGAGATGGCACTTGTGCATCGGGCAGCAGGACGACAAATCGAAAGCCCAGGCCAGTGGTTCGTAAACGGTCTGGCCAACTGCGCGCCAGTGTTCCAGACAAGCCGGGCACCACGCCCTATGACGGCGAAATACTTGGCAAGGCAATGCAAAGCGAAGTGAAAGAAGCGTAAGATAGCGGAGGTCGGGACGGCCGGTTACTGCTTCGAGGGCATAGACCCACCTCGCAGTTCGGTAGGTAACGCCATTGACGGCGTAGCTGCAAGCTCGAAATCCGTGGCTACCGGTTCTGAACGCTTTCGCAGCCGATGTGAGAATGGTCCCTTTTGGATTTGGGATTTCCGAGAGCATGCGGCCTATGAAGTCTCCCACGGTCACGGAGTGTGCTTCCGCGAGCCGAATGACATAGCTGCTGAGACTTTCGGTTATCGCCGTTCCGATACCGATCGGCTCCAAGGCATACACCGGAGTCCTCGGCGGAATCAGAGGGCGCGATAATGACCACATTTCAATGGACTGCTGCATTTGCGCCTATTCTCCCAACAGGGTCGCGTACGGGAGTCCGTTGGCCCGGTCGCCGGAAATGGAATCGAGGAGCTGGTGACGACGTAGCCTTCACAGGTTCGTGCGCGCTCAGGCCAAGCCTGCCGCGAAATCTCGCCGCCGCATCACCGCGCTCCTCCAACTTAAGCTCACCATCTGCGATTTCCGTGTACAGTTGCTCGCATTGAGCCATGCATAAGGCTTGAGATTCAAGACTGTATGTTGTCAGCTTGCGGCTGCCCTTGTGCAGTGCCGCAGCGGTCGCCCGCACAAGCCATTGCTTCAGGATGCCAATGCAACCAAGACTTCGCTCGTACAGGAATTCCCAGTTGCCTACGAGGTCCGATGCATCGGTAAACGGGAGTTCCTTCTCGAATGTCTGCACGATATTGATGAATATCTGGCGGTCTTCCGGCAGTTCTGCGTGATAACGAGCAAGGTGTACATCGATGCTTCGCCTGCTCAGCTGTCCGTTTAAGTTCCGGAGTGCGAGCAAATCATAGGTTCCAAACAATACGTGTACAGTGTTGGTTTGGTTGGCGATCGACTTGATCACGTCCAAGTGATCAAGAAGGCGGCGGCCTGAACAAATCTTCCCAAGATGCTGGGCTTCATCGATCATAACGGCGGCTGGCCGACGATATCGGATGGCTTGTTCCACCGCATAGCGATAGTCAGATCCCACCGCCCTTGATGGAGGCATGAACTTCGCATTTGTCTGCGCGCATCCAACTTCCGGACGCCGATTCACCTTATAGTCGATCAGCGGCTCGTCAAGCTGGTGGAGGAGGCGTTTGTAGTGGTCGCGCCAGTTGAAACTTCCAGACTCTGGAGCCACCGCTTCTACGCTGGCAACCGGAATTCTCATGCGGTCTTCCTGGAGCTCGTTCAGAAGCTCTGCGGTGATCAGTTGCTCGACTTTCAGGCGAAGGGTTGTTTTGCCGACCCCGGTCGGCCCAAATACGAAAATCAGGGAATTTGGTTCTGCGCCCCGTATCGCATTCATCAAAGCGTCTTTGGCTTTCACAAGCTGAGGATGCGCCACCGTATAGGCACGAAAATGGTCCAGTCGCGATTCATGCTCGCCCTGGTTTCGATACGCCCCTTCCGCCATCAGAAGTCTCCGTACAGGGCAGTGGACTCGGGCCGATCGGCTTTTGTTATCGGCGTTGCCGTCTCGGTCTGTGGCCCTCGGGAAAGGTCTTCACCGGCTACCGCATCCGAGATAACGAACAGGTCATTCTGCCGGATGCTTTTGCCCTCACTGTCGCGTAACTGTTGAACAAGGTGTTCCTCTTCGTTCTCCGCGGATGCAAGAAACTCCGCCAGCTTCCGCGCTGTCAGGGTGAACCTCCCGTGCGAGTGCAACTGACTTCGGCGTCGCACCTCCTTTGACGCGAACATGATCTCTTTCTGCGATCGGCCATGGAGCACTGCATAGTGCTCGGAGTGACATTCCGTCCAGCGCCCATTTACAAAAGCGTAAGCTGTGCCCATATCAAATGGGTCATACCTGATTGAGATATCGTGATTTTCAAGCGATGGGTCGCGGAATGCCTCAGCCCAGTAGTGCATTCCGTTAATTTTGACCCCGCGCCCCGGCATCACTCTCGCGGTGCCTCGCCGAGTCGTTGGAAGCGTCGCCATTATGAACGGCTGGTCGTAATGAGATCATCCGATTTCGCACGAGCGCCTGTTGTTTTCAGGCCGGTTACATACGCATCTCGTGGCGTCCGACCTAGCGCCGGGTGCTCAATAGTGTCGTATATCTCGAACAGGAATGATGACAGGTAAGTGTGGAGGGCACTGAGAGTCCAGACCGCGTGTCCTGCGGGCTTGTTGCTCTTCGTGACCTGTCGGACATTACGCATGATCTGGGTGTTTCCGCGCAGATTATGAACGAATTCAGTATTCGTGGTGCCGAAAAGCCGCTCGCAAATGGAGCCAAACCTGGCTTTGGCGGGAGGCCGCGTCTTCTTGGTGCACTCATATTCGGCCAAGAGCGTCTCGAAATACGTGCTCTTGAATTCGGGACCACCATCGACGACGATGATCTGCGGGAGCCGGTTGTGACGCAAGACGCAATCTCGCATAATCATCATGCAGGACCTGTAGCTCGGCTCATCGAAGGTCAGATAAAGCGCAAGACACCGCCGGGAAAAAGCGTCGGTGAGGATCGTCATCCATGGACGGCCAAGTGTGCGGCCAGTTTGGGAGCAAATAACCTCTACGTCCAGTTGCGTGTGATCGATATGGCCAATTTCAAAGGGGCGATCTCCGTGCCGTGGCGTTGTCAGTTCCAACTCGTAATAGAAAGCCGACTGGACATAGGCGGCGCGCCTGCCTTTTCGTTTTAACGTTTGGTCGAATACCGGACGTTTCCGTACCGCAGCATTGAACGTTACGTGGCTCGGAGCGACAACGCCGCACTCGTCGCATTTCTGCTTCAGCGCCGCCCATGACGCCAACCGCGACTTTTGCCTGAGGCTCTCATAATCGCTTTCGACGAACTGGGTAAGCAGTTCCCGCGATGCCTCAGGCAGCCGGCCCGTCCGGTTCCCCCTCTTGCTGATCTTCGGGAGCAGGCCCAAATAGCCGGAACCGTAACGCTCCCTGGAAAACCGATACTGCGCCATCCAAAGACGCAATGTTCTGGCCGGCGTGCTACACGACAGTCTGTCCCCTGCGAGATGTTGCCTGACAATGTTGAAGCGGCGATTCGCAATTTCGAGATCCAGTTCGCTGGCCGCAGCAAGGAGCAGAAATACCTCGCTGTGTACATCTGGCGATTCGCAAAGCCACCCGTCGATACCGCGGTTAGCGATCCCAATACAAGCCTCGCGACTGACAACCTTGCAGGCCGCAGCCATTTCTCCAGTGGCAAAGACATGAACTCGTTCTGGCTCGGCGATCGGGGCTACATTGAGGTCTACATAAATGGCGCCTCTGGCGATCATCGTGTAGATATCGTCAGGCTCCGCAACCCCGCGTATCTTTTCCAGTAAATTCAGCAAGGTCATTCCCGGTTTTGTTTCGATTGCGGCAATAATCGCTGGATTCACAATATCTGAGGTATTCGCAAAGCCAAATCGCAGATAGTCCTCGAGAAACTGGAGGTTCCGCTGAAGGACCCAGTTGACTTGCGCGGCCGACCAAATCTCGTAGGCCAGGCCAATCGCAGCCGCGTATTCCTCACCGGGAATACAGCGCCACTTGCTGCCACTGTCGCGAGAATAGCGACTCGGACTCCGGCTTGCGAGCGCTTCGAGATCCTCCTCGGTTTTGCATTCGATCCACGCGGCTGATCCCTCACGAAGTACAAAATAATCGGGAGTGTGCATGACCGAAAGGCATCTGCCATTTGCCGCGCGATAGGCGAGCGGAATGGACGGCGGCTGGTCGTAATACTCGAGTACCTGGGAATCGTGTTCCGCTTCGTAGATGAAAGGTAACTCGACGCGGTGGCTCTCGAACTGAATGGTGACGCCCATTTTCCGGCTCGGATAGCGGCCGGCGACGTTTCGACTACCGCCCCCGACAGAGCGCGCGGGCCGCCCAGACCGGATTGCGGCAATTGCCTCACGCGCGGCCTGCGTCAGCCGGAGCCGTGAACACCAGTCGAGAAAATCAGCCTCGTCGAGCAACTCGCCTCCATGGCCGGAGGATATGAGACGCCGTGGACCTAATTTCAGACCCGCGAACTACGTTCGTTCTTCCGCGCCAACGTGTATCTACGACCGGCTTCTGACAAAAGCCTCTGGAAAGTGCGACCGTTGTGAATCGCCTTTTCAACGTCCTGTGCCATATCTTCGGGAACGTAAACCGCGAACCTGCGATCCCCCTTGCGGCCGTACAAGGCGTAGCTGGAGTGCCCTTGGCCTGACTCACAGAGCTGGCAATGTTCCCGAATACAGGGGCTCTTCCGCAGGGACAAAGATCCAATGGCCACTGGCCAGAGATTCCGAACTTCCGTTTGAAACCACCGTCTGACTTGTTCCACTGTCTCTGCGCGCTTCATGTATAGGCGCATATTCGCACACATACACATTCAATGCAAAGGGAAAATTCGAAACAGGGGAAAATTCGAAACCGTGAGGTTGGGGAAAACGGCTTGATTACGAGTGGGAGACTAACGGAGGAGACAGTCGATCAGTCGCCTGCTCGATTGCGTAGCCAATTGCGCTGTAGCCCTTCAATCTGCGCTCGTACATTCTTGCCAGCATCGGGACCCCGTTGTCGACGTAATCATAAACTTGGACGACGCGCTTGTTGTCGTGGAGACGATGCAAGCGGCCCACATACTGCTGCAAGGTCCCCTTCCAGGAGATCGGCATGGCGAGAAACAGTGTGTCCAGACGCGCATCGTCGAATCCTTCGCCGATATAGCTTCCTGTCGCCAGAATCACACGTGATTCGTTGTCAGGCACAGCCGCCATAGCCTCTGCGGTCATCCGGCGCTGCTTCTTGCCCATGCCGCCCTTCAAAACAAAAACGTGTTGGACGGCGCCACGGAGTCTTGTTGCGAAATACTGTAGATGCTCCGTCCTACCAGTCAGGAGCAGAGGCGAACGTCTTGACTCGATGGCGCGTACGATGTCGTCGGCGATCATTGCATTGCGCAACGCATCATTCGACAGCGCGCCGTAAACATCCTGAATCGTCACTTCGGTGAGATCAGGCGGCATCCGGAATTCCGTGTGACGGGGAACCACTCTGTGTTCGAAAGGGTTCATCTCCGCCATTGTCTTGGCGCTCATGCTGAACCGGACAGGGCCACACTGCATATAGATAATTGGATGATGTCCATCTTTTCTCGTCGGGGTAGCGGTGAGACCAACGACATATTTTGCTTTCACCTGCTTCATCACCTGCTCAAACGTAAACGCAGATATGTGGTGGCATTCATCGACGATGACTTGTCCGTATTCAGCAACAAAGTCCCTTACGGCTTCTTTCTGATAGAGGCTCTGAATGACCGCGACATCGATGGACCCTGTCCGGCGCATTTTTCCGCCGCCGATATGCCCAATCGAGACTGCGGGCATATTCAGGAACATCGCCAGCCGCTCCTGCCATTGATCGAGCAGTTGTTGCCGATGAACCAGAATCAGAGTATTGACCTTGCGATTTGCAATCAGCCATGCCGCCACGGCCGTTTTCCCAAAAGCCGTTGGGGCGCAGAGAATTCCCTCGTCGTGAACCCTGATCCCTGCGACAGCCTCCTCTTGGACGGGCCGAAGCTGACCATCGAATTCCACTTTGATGGGCGTGCCTGCGAACCGTTCGTCCCGAACTTCGGGCCGGATCTTGTGCGCCTGCAAAAGGGCCGCGACCTCCGTCAGACACCCGCGCGGTAAGGCAATGTGCTGGGAGAAATCCTGGCCGCACGCGATCACCCGCGGCTTGGCGTATGTCGGAAGCCGCATCGCCTGCGCCTTGTAAAACTCAGGATTCTGGAATGCCGCCAACCTGAGTAGTCGATTCAACATTGCGGGTGGCAAACCTTGCTTTTCCATGTAGAGAAGATTCGCGCGGACGATCTGCACGCTTTTGGGGAGTGGCCCCTCAATCGGCCGCTCCATCCGTTTGCGTGAAGGTGGCAGCGTCCACGGATCTTGTGCATCCTCGTCATCGACGATGCTGATACGAACTCCAATAAGATCGCCGCTGCGTTGGGCATTGGCTATGATCTCTTCCGCAGCTGCGGTAGACATCCGTCGAATCGTAGAAAGAAACTCCCACTGGTCGGGATACGGGCGGAGGTCAGTATCGATAAAAACACTGTTGCCGGACTTGCGTGGCTCAAACTGCAAGGGGAGCGCAATCAGGTTTCCGAACCCACCTTTGGGCATTGTGTCCTGGTTCGGGAATAAGCGGTCATAGGAATCGAGGCCGAGCTGATGCCGGCATTCCATGGTTCGCGTGAGAATCGCGCATCCCAGTTTGCGAGCGGTCGTTGCCGAGAGTGCGTGTTCAAAGAATATCCAAACGTGTCCTCCGTTGCCCGAGCGTGAGCGTTCCAGAACGGCAGGCACATTCACCTCTTGACATGTCTCCAGGAAGGCGCGGGAGTCGTCACTCCATGTCTTTTTATCGAAGTCCACGGCGAGAAACCAGCAGGTTTCGCCCGCTAGCAACGGGTAGATGCCAATGGTTTCATTCCCAAGAAGGTGATTCTCGATGACCGCGTCGGTCAACGGGAGGAACTTCCGTGTCTTCCGCTCGACCTTCTTCCGATCCTCCGGCCTGCTCGCGTTGATCGCTTTCCAGTCCTTCAGTGCCGCTGGTGTGTATCCAGACTGGCCGCCGGCATTCTCCCATCGTCGCGCGTAAACATCGTCTCTTCCACGAAACAGGCTCCGAAATAATGCAATCCGCTTGCGGGCGCGCTCCTCCTTGCTTTCCACGGCCGCGGGTTCAATATTTTGAGCCGGATACGTATCGTCTGGCACGAGTTGTGGAAAGGAAATGCCGTGAACGGCCAGAAGACGCCGCAACCTCGCATTCTCTTCCCGCAGCCGCTGGTTCTCCCCGTCGGGATGCTCGAATGAAGCCGATCCTGAACTTCTGCTGGCCATGTCCGGCTCACTGCTCCATGCTACCTACCAGGACCGTGTTTTGTAACCGCTGAAAACTGGTGCTCTCTCCCCCATCGTAAACTGCACTCCCGGCAAGGTTATGCTTTCAGCGCCTTGTCCTCGAAAACCTGCGAGCTGCCCACAATGAAAGATTTAATGGGTTTGCAGCGGCAAGGTTATGCTTTCCAAGCGGCAAAGATATGCTTTAAATCACACGCCGCAGTGTGATTCGTCTGTATTGGCGAGGTTATGGCTTTCGATTCACTAGTGACTAATTCTGACGCTCCCGAAGCTGTGCGAATACTTCGTTCGCGTTTCTCTGACCCTCGGCACGCAGTTCA
>JAJZIF010000058.1 GCA_021810735.1 Acidobacteriota bacterium | reverse complement strand
ATCAAAGTCGAGAATGCAAAGTGGCGGGACGTTCAACTCCGGCAGACCCTTCGTTGCACGGACTGCGCTCATCAGATCCTCTGGCCGAAATGCCGACGCAGAATCGAGGTCGTGCTCAAATAATGGGCATCGCTGCGATATCTTCATGAGACACCAATTTTAGCAAGTTGGGAAGCAAGGTGGCGTGAACCTTCAGATAGTTCGTTATTACGAGCGGCGGGACTCCTTCCGCCAACATTTCGCACCCAGTCTGAGTATCGGATATATCGGCGGGACGCGGTCAAGAGGCTGAGATTTATCAAGCGGGCTCAGGAGCTTGGATTCTCAATGAGCAAAATCAAAGAGCATCTTTCCCTGAGAGGGGATGCGCATAGGACGTCGGCTGACATTCGAAGGCGGGCAAAAGCCGAAGTTCCGGATATCGAGCAAAAGATCAGGCGTCTGGAGGCGATTCATGTCAGCCGAACACACTTGGTTAAGAGTTGCCGGGGATGCGGGTCAGCGGCAGAGTGCCCCATCATGATCGAAGCAGGAACCTGTGGTAGGCAACACCTTTCGTGGTGCCGGGATTTTCGGCGAGTTGCATCATCAGAAATCCTCGATCGCATTCGCAGATGATGAAAAGCATCTTGACTCTATACCTGGGTATAGGGCTTACCCTGCAAACAGGTCGAAAACATGGTTGTGCTCTTCGAATGCGGCATAACCACGTAAGGTGGCAGGGACTGAGCAAGCAATGCCTCAAACAAATCTAAAGACGCAATATAAGTAAGAAACGAGATGGCATCGTGAACCAATCAGAAACTATAGAACGTGCTGTAAAGCCCTGGAGCGATGAGCCGGCAACAGACTCACGCTTGCGGCGAGTGAGAGCCCATATTGGTGGCCTGCATTGCTCGCTATGCACCGGCACCATTGAGCAAGCTCTTGGCGGACGTAGCGGCGTGCATAAAGTGGCCGTCAGTCTCACTCATGAACAAGCGCTGGTGGAATATGACCCGGCAAAAGTTCATGCCGAGGATTTGATGCGCACGCTGACAGATATCGGTTATACCCTTTCTGATCCCCGCAAAGTTGAGCCCTTTCTAGAGCAGGAGCGCGCGCTTACGCGGGAGCGAAACCGCTTTCTAACCGCACTGCTGTTCAGTCTCGGATCCATTGCGCTGATTGTTCGGCTGGAGAGTATCTGGGGGCTTGGTCTTGCGGCCTTTGTCACTGTCAGCCTGATTGCTTTTGGCTTCGCAGTTCTGCGGCAGTTGGGAGTCTGGCGAGCAATCGGCGGCGGCGTGGCGCTGGCAATTCCGGGCGGATTTTTATTCGTTCTGCGCGAGCAAGGCAAACTGGGCGGACTGGCACCCTGGCTGGCATTGCTCTTCGCCATCGTCATGATTTTCGGCCTGGGTGGGCATATTTTTCGCATGGCGGCGCAGGCCTTGCGACGTGGCATTCTCAATCAACATGTGCTGGTGCAACTGGGCGCATTTGCCGGATTGGCAGGTGGCGTTATCGGCCTGGTGCTTCGTCGGCCTGATTATCCAACAGCGCCATTCTTTGCGGTTTCGGTCATGGTCCTGACCTACCACATTTTCTCCGAGTGGCTATCGCTGATCGTGAAGACGCGCAGCTCTCAGGCCGTGAAGAAACTGCTTGATTTGCAGCCCGAAACTGCTCATTTGCTGCGCGATACGGGAGAAGAAACCGTACCCGTGGAATTGGTACGGATTGGCGACCGTGTACGCATCCGCCCCGGCGAGCGCATACCTGTTGACGGCGACATCATGGAAGGACACTCGTGGGTGGACGAATCCCTTATCACGGGAGAACCGGTTCCCATCGAAAAGCAGTTTGGCAGCAAGGCGGCAGGCGGTTCTATCAACGGTTCCGGTACGCTCCTGATACGGGTAACCGCAGTCGGCGAGCAGAGCTTCCTGCAAAAAGTTATTCGCAGTGTCGAAGATGCGCGTGCACTGAAGCCGGGGCTGCTGCATATTGTGGATCGGGTGCTTCGTGCCTATACGCCAACCGTACTCGGTATTGCAATGTTGGCCTTCATTGCCTGGACGATTGGGCCGGTACTGGCTGGTCACCACCTCAATCTGGAGCGTGCGGTATTTGCGGCGCTGTCGGTGCTGGTAATGGGGTACCCCTGTGCAGTAGGTATATCCGCGCCTTTATCGATTGTGCGCGGCGCGGGAGAGGCAGCCGAGCAGGGTGTGTTGATGCGAACCGGCGAAGCATTCCAGGCGCTGCGTCGAGTTACCACGGTGATCTTTGACAAGACCGGAACCCTGACAGTAGGTAAGCCAACCGTGCTCGAAATCGAGACTAACGGGATGGATGAAGAAGAACTCCTGGAGCTGGCGGCGGGCGCGGAGTCCTCTTCCGAACATCCGCTGGCACGGGCGATCATTGACGCGGCCTATGATCGCCATCTTGCGATTCCAAAAATTGAGAATTTTCAGTCGATTGCCGGGAAGGGAGTAAAGGCGAGGCTCCTGGATTCGAATGGCGGCACCTTCCCATTATTCGTTGGGAGTCCAACCTTCCTGCGAGAACAAGGAATTGAGATCCAGATGATGGACGAGTCGATTGCACGGCTCGAGAGGCTTGGGCGTACAGTCGTCGGCGTGGCTCGTGAGCAGCGAATCGTCGGTCTTCTTGCGCTGGACGATGCGTTGCGTCCGGACGCACGTGAGACGATAGACCGGCTCAAGAGTTCAGGAATTGGAATTGTTCTCTTAACCGGGGATAACAGCCGAGCAGCGAAGCATATTGCTCGGGAAGCAGGCATTGATGAGGTATATGCGGAAGTCTTACCCGGCGATAAAGCTGAAACTGTTCGCAGGATACAGAATGACAAGCGTACGCGAGTGGCAATGGTAGGGGATGGCATTAATGATGCCCCGGCTCTGATGCAGGCCGACGTGGGTATTGCCATGGGCAACGGCACGGATATTGCCATCGAAGCGGCGGATGTCGTTCTGTTGAATGCGCGCCTAACGGGCGTCCTTACGGCCTATGAGATCAGCCGCCACAGCTATCGAAAGATGCTGCAAAACATTACATTGGCTTTTCTATTCAATGGAATCGGCATACCGGTTGCGGCCACCGGCTTGATTTACCCGGTGTGGGCGATGGTAGCCATGGCAGCCAGTGTGACGACCATCTTTATCAATTCATTGCAGGGCCGTTCCGGACTATTCTTCGGCGCCATTTCCAGTGTCGGTCACGCTGACGCCGCGTGACTGTTCCTTACTCCAAACGCTGGGGAGTTTCCACAGCGGAAGGAGGTTTGCAGTGCTGAAATTAGCCAGTTGTCTAATCAGCGACGGACCACAGCGGTGATATGCAGCAGGTGAATAGAGTGTCGTTCACGCTGTTTTTGCCCAGAAAGGAATTATGGTATGTCCGCTGTACTCCATGATGTAGCCGTTGGGCTCCAAACAGGCGGAATTTTCTTCTACAAAGCTCTTTGGTCGATTCTCTTTGGTGTCTGTGTCACGGCCATCATCGACGTCTTTGTGAATAAAGAGAAGATGGCCGGGATGCTCGGAGGACGTGGCCCAAAGACTGTCGGTATCGCGGCGGGTTTAGGCGCGGCAAGCTCGGCATGCACTTTCGGAGCAGTGAGCATATCGCAGGCGCTCTACAAGAAAGGTGCATCGACCGAAGCCACCTTAGCCTTTGCGCTCGCCTCAACCAACATCGTTTTCGAACTTGCCGTGCTGATCTATGTTTTGCTCGGAGGCGCGGTTCTGGCCGGAGAGTTGCTGAGTGGCCTCATGCTGATTGTCATCATGTACACACTCGTCCACCTTACCCTGCCCGTTAAGACATTCGAGCTGGCGCGACGCCGCCTGCAGGAACGTGATAAGGGTACGCCTTCTGCCATGCGGCGTCTTACCGACGTCGGCATCTGGCATCGAATCGCTGACCGATACTTTCGCACGCTTAACCGGATTGGCAAGAGCGTGGCTTTCGGTTTTTTCGCTGCTGGATTCATCGCGGCGTTGATGCCCGCCCGAGTCTGGACAGTATTATTTCTGGCTCCAAGGGGCTTCTTGGCGATACTCGAGAATGCAATGCTTGGGATTGGTGTCGGCATGCTGAGCATGATCGGTTCCATCGGCATTGTGCCTTTTGCTGCTGCACTGGCTGTGGGTGGCGTGGGATTCTCTGGCGTGCTTGGTTGCATCGTCGCCGATCTCATCACGATTCCAGTGCTCAACGTTTGGCGCCGCTTTTTCGGTGCGCGTGCAACTGCTTATATTACGGTCATATTGTTCACTTCCATGGTCGGCTCAACCGTATTGATCACCTATATTTTCCGGCAATTCGGCTGGCTGCCCACAGCGCTCAAGACAGGGCCGACCACCCACTTCCATTTTCATCTCAACTATACGTTGATGCTCAATGTGCTCTTTCTTGGTATCACCTTGGCGCTATGGACTGTTAAAAAATGGGGGGAAGCAAAGCAAAATGCACAGGCCTGACCTGCGGGACGAGGCAGTCTCGATATCAGATGTGGACCAAACTCACCAGAAATTTGGAGAGATAAGGTAGGAGTACCCATTCACTCGAATAGAGGAAAACAAATCATGCTGCAATCAGTTTCATTCAAAGTCATCGGTGAACCACGCCTCCATTGTTCGAGCTGTGAACAGAGAGTCGCACGTGTGCTATCGGGTCAGCCAGGAGTACGACAAGTTCGCGCGGATGCTTCGTCGCAGCAGATTGAAGTACTGTTTGATAACTCGACGACTGAAGAGAGCGCTGTTGCAGAGCGAATCCATTTGCTCGGCTACAGCGCCAAAATCATGTCGTCCTGACAACACTCCCATAATATCGGCGGGGTTGACGAGGAGAATCAATTATGGATCACAATCTGAAAGATGCGATGCCTTCCGGCAGTTCATCATGGATGACTGCTGCGGTGGCGCTGATAACGCTTTTTATGCTGGGAGCGGGGGGCTACTTTCTCTATTTGTATGCAGGCACCATTCTTCAGCACGGGCCGTCGATGCCTGCCTGGCTGCTGCTTCTGTTGGCGCTGGTGGGCGGCGCCGCGTCCTTTTTTTCGCCGTGCAGTATTGCCATCACCCCTGCATTCCTGGCGTACCTCTCCGGAGGCTCCGCTTCGTCCAAGGAAACCGCAGAGCCTTCGCGTCGCTCACTGTTCACGACGGCGGGGCTGGTTGCACTCGGAATCATAGCCTTTTATGCAGTTGCGGGCGCACTTATTGGCGCTCTGGGCAACGTTGTGTACAACTATCTGATTTATTTCATTCCGGCCGTGGGTGCAGTCTTTTTGCTGCTCGGTGCTCTGATTTTGTCAAGACGCAGTGAAGTTCTGGCGTTTGCGGAGCGATGGAATCCGGCGAACAGATTCTATGAGCGCCATGAAGCCGTCCGTCCCAGCACGCAAGTTCGCTCAAAGCGGACCTTGCTATCCTTTGGCCTCGCTTATGGCGCAGCCTCCCACACCTGCTCCCTCCCAATTTTTCTTGGAATCATGCTAATTCCTCTGGTCGCCGGCAACTATTTGCTGGCAGCACTCTCGGTTCTGTTTTACGGCTCAGCGATAGCGCTGCTCATCCTGGTAATGACGATTCTCGGTCGAAAAGCGTTTGCGAGTCTGCGGCATATTGGTCCATGGCTGATGCGCGCGACGGCATTTCTATTCCTCGGAACAGGAATATTTTTGATTTACTATTTCACTCACAATTTCGGTCCATATCGGGACTCCGGAACACTTGCGAAGACTGCGATAGCACGATCAGAACCGACGTTCCAGCTCACCGAAGGGGGAGGCGCGACTGGCTATCCATACATGCCGCGAACCATTGTCATACCCACTGATCAACATGTTCGTCTCGCCATTACGGATCATATCGGGGGCTGCCTGCTGCAGACGATTTTTGAAGGGCTGGGCAGCGGAGGCCGTGATGTTCAAATCACCGTGCCCGTTGGAAAAACCGTCACGATATCACTTTATGCTCCGCACTCCGGCGTCTATCAGTATCACTGTGGGGGTAATATGTATTCCGGCACGATCATAGCCAAATAGGCGGACATGTTTATAAACAAATCTCCTGCCTCCTCTCGGCTTGGCAGCAAACCGTGAAGCGGCTCGATGCAGTTGAACCGCTTCACAAGGCATTCACAGTAATTCCGGCTTCTCAGATTACATCCTCCTCCTCCACATAAGAGCGCATGAGCTTTCCGCGTTTCAAGGCCCGCTCCTTGAGCATGACAAAGAAAATAGGCAACAGGATCAGGACATTGATGCTGGACGTAATCATGCCTCCCACAATAGGCGCGGCAATCGGTTTCATTACATCGGAGCCGATGCCTGTCTCCAGCAAGATGGGAGCGAGGCTGGCCAACACGGCAATGACCGTCATGAGGATCGGGCGTAACCGCAACACCGCGCCTTCAATGGCAGCCGCTTCGAGGTCTTCCTTTGTCTGTGCGCGGCCCGATGCGACACGCTCGCTCAATGCTTCTCGCAGATAGACAACCATGACTACACCGGTTTCGACCGCGATACCAAAAAGAGCAATATAACCGACAGCCACAGCCACGCTGAAGTTGTAGTGTAAGAGCCATTGCAGCAACAACCCGCCGGTCAAAGCGTATGCAGTGGGAATCATGAGCATGAGCGCTTCCGCGACTGAGTGGAAAACAAGATAGAGCAAAACGAGGATAACAATAAAGACAATGGGCAAAATGAGCTTCAGCCGCTGATTCGCCTGTTCCTCAAACTTATATTCCCCTGACCATTTATACGTATAGCCGGGTGGCAACTTGAGCTTTTCTTGAAGCAGGTGGTTGGCCTTGTTAACGAAACCTCCATAGTTAGTGGTATTCAAATCTACGTAGATATAGCCGGTCAGCTCCCCGCCTTCGTCCCGGATCATAGCCGGTCCCTTGGAGTAGTAGATGCTGGCGACCTCTCCGAGCGGGATCTGCGCGCCGGACGGCGTGCCAATGAGAACATTCCGCATCGCTGATAGGTTATTGCGGAAACCGCGCTCGTAGCGCACATTGATGGGAAAGCGATCTCGTCCTTCGATGTTTTCGGCGATATCCTCGCCCCCTATGCCGGAAGCAACCGCAGTTTGAATAGCGGCTATCGTAACGCCATAGCGCGCGGCCTCTTCGCGATTGGGTTTTACATTTATATAGTAGCCTTGCGCTACTTTTTCCGCATATATCGATCTCACCTGCTTCATTCCAGAGAGCGCTTTTTGTATCCGCAAGGCAACATTCTGAATCCCGTCAAGACTTGGCCCCTGCACCTTTATACCTACAGGAGTCTTGATGCCGGTCAACTCCATATCCAGCCGGTTTGCAACCGGCATGGTCCATGTATTCGAGAGGCCGGGAAACTGAAGTTTTGCATCCATCTCTGCGATAAGTTTGTCGTAAGTCATGCCCGCGGGCCATTGTCTGCGCGGTTGCAGCATGATTGTGGTGTCGAACATATCGAGTGGAGCATTATCTGTCGCGCTATCGGATCGCCCCACCGTACCGAATACGCTACGCACCTCGGGAAAACTCCGAATGATACGGTCCTGCTCCTGCAGCAGCACCTTTGCCTGTCCAATCGAAATTCCAGGCAGAGCCGTTGGCATATAAAGCGCCGAGCCTTCATAGAGTGAAGGCATGAACTGGCTTCCGAGGCGAGAAGCAAGCGGCAGCGTTACAACTAGAAAGATGAGGTTGAGCACGATAATCAGCCAGCGGTGGCGCAGGCAGAAACGCAATATGGGCAGATAGATCGCCTGCGTGATTCTCGCAATAGGATTCGTATGTTCCGGACGCAGGCGTCCCCTGATTAACATCACCATCAGGACAGGAATGAGTGTTACAGCGAGAATTGAGGATGAGCCGACCGCGAGAGTTTTGGTCCAGGCCAATGGGCGAAACATGCGCCCGGACTGCGCCTGAAGTAGAAAGACCGGCAGGAAAGACACTACGATAATCAGCAGTGAGAAGAAAAGCGCCGGGCCGACTTGTTTCGCAGCATTTATGAGAATACGCCTACGCTCTCGTTCCTTGACAGGCTCCGAACTTTTCTCCTGCCGTTCGGAGAGATGGCGATAGCCATTCTCCACCATGACGATCGATGCATCGACCATGACACCTACAGCCAGCGCAAGGCCGCCCAGCGACATGATGTTCGACGATATGCCGAGCAGATATAAAGGGATAAACGACACGATGACCGCAATGGGCAGTGCAAGGATAGGAATGAGTGCGGAACGAAAGTGGAACAGGAAAATAATAATGACCAGGCTGACGATAATGGCTTCTTCGAGCAGGTCGCGCTGCAGCGTGTGGATAGAAGCATGTATCAATCCAGAACGATCATAGGCCGGCATGATCTCGACACCAGGAGGCAACGACGGCGCAATCTGGCGCAGCTTCGCCTTCACTCCGTTGATCACCTTCAGGGCATTCATGCCCTGACGCATGATCACAATGCCGCCGACCGTCTCGCCCTCGCCATTCCACTCCGCTGCGCCCTCGCGAATATCAGGGCCGAAGCTAACGGTACCCAGATCTTTCAGTAAAACTGGCGTTCCATCTTTGTTGCCGACGACGACTAATTTCAGATTATTCAGCGAGTGAAGGTAGCCAAGACCGCGAATGATGTATTGCGCCCCGCTCATATCGAGGACGCGACCGCCGACTTCGTTCGTACTCTGCTTCACCCGGTCGATGACCTTCGATAGTGGAATACCATAGGCCAGCAATTTGTTCGGATCGAGTTGGACCTGATACTGCTTGACGTATCCACCAATGGTTGCGACCTCTGAAACTCCCGGCACAGTCTCCAGGGCGTAGCGCAGGTTCCAGTCCTGCAATGTGCGCAGATCGGCGAGGCTATAGCGATGCGTCTTATCGACCAATGCATACTCGTAAACCCACCCGGCTCCGGTTGCATCAGGCCCGAGCACAGGATGCACGCTCGACGGCAATTGACTAGCAATCTCCTGCAGATATTCAAGTACGCGTGAACGTGCCCAGTAGAGGTTTGTGCCGTCCTTGAACACAATATAGACGTAGGAATCTCCGAACATGGACTGCGCGCGCACAGCCTTGACATGAGGCGCGGACAGCATAGCGGTGACGATGGGATAGGTCACCTGATCTTCGATCAGTCCGGGGGGCTCGCCCGGCCAACTCGTGTGTACGATGACCTGAACGTCCGAGATATCAGGCAGCGCGTCGACAGGAACGTGTTGCAGCGACCAGATCCCGGCAAGAGTCAGCAGTAAAACTCCCGTAAACACCAGAAAGCGGTTGCGGGCACACACTTCAATGATTCGAGATAGCATCTACATGCCTCCTGTCGTTGTTAGGCTGAGCTGCTTTGTCGCAATCGTTTGACCGTTCTTTTGAGCAACTACAGTTACCTGCCATGTGCCGCCAGAGCCAAGGGAAGCCGTGCCTTCATAGAGCCCGTTGCCTTTGCCGGTCAGCGTGGCAGTTGTGTTCATGGACGCCATGCCCATGGCCGGCATTGCGGCCATGTAGAACTTCACGGTCACCTGCGCTCCCGATATCGCAGCTCCTTTGGCGTCTGTAAGTCTTACATGGAGGGCATTCTGCCCCTTCTGGGGAGGATCAGGATTGGTCGTGAAATTGATGTTTCCAATCGCAGATGCGTTTGCAGAAGGAGAGTTGTTCCCTGCGCTCGTGGGGGGCGGCAGAAACGAACCCGCCGCGGCCTGCAACTGACTTTCGGAGTCGATAAGGAAATTAGCGGAGGTGACAATTCGCTGGTGTGGCTTCAACCCCTTAAGTACGGCATAGTAATTCCCGGCCTCCGGTCCCAAAGTCACCTGCTTTGGCTCAAGATAGCCGCTGCCCTTGTAAAGGAAAACCAGGGAGCGCGTTCCTGTCTGAAATACAGCGGAAGATGGCACTGCGAGTTGCCTGCCCAGCGGAGCTTTCAAGTCGCAATTTACATACATGCCGGGCTTGAGGATGATTCCGGGATTCTGCACAATGACGCGCACTGGCACAGTGCGCGTTGCCAGATTGACCTGGGGAAGAATTTGATCAATTCGGCCATAGAAGATTCGGCCCGGATAAGCATCGACAGTAATCTCCACCGGATCACCAGGCTTCAATCGTCCCGCGTCGTCCTGAAATACCTGTGCATACACCCAGACTCGCGATAGGTCAGCTACGGTGTAAAGCCGGGTCGAGGGATCTATATGCATGTTTGGCAGCGCGTTGTAATTTGTGACGTAGCCGGAAGCCGGCGAATCAATCGTTAGATTGGTGATCACCTTTCCGCTGCTTTTAAGTTGTTGGAGTTCTCTGTGCGGTATCTGCCACTGCGCCAGACGCTGCTCGGCAGCGGTGGTCAGCGAAGCGGCACCCGCGGCAACCCCATCCACAGTGCTCGCTCTCATGGCCCTCTGACCTTGCCTTGCGAGCAGATACTCCTGCTCGGTGGCCACAAGATCGGGGCTGTAGACCGTAAACAACGGCTCGTCCTTATGCACATATTGATAGACCGCATTCACGAATACCTTGCGAATGTATCCGGGGAAGCGCACTTGAACATACGAAATCAGGCGTTGGTCAATATCGACATTTCCAGTAGCACGCACGTCGTTGTCCAGGTTTCTGTATTCAACCTTGCCAACCTGTACGCCGATGCGCTGCATACGCTGGGGCGAGAGTTGAATGGGCGTCAAAGCCGATTGCGGCTTGGAAGGTAAAGTTGCGCCCGCCGATGATCCAGTCGTGTCAGGCGTAGACGTTGACGTAGCCGCTGGACCTGTCGTCGGGCCTTCTGCTACCGGTTGCACCTCCGTTGAGATGGGTAGGTTCGCCTTTCGACGATTGGAGGTTTTATGTTTGAGGTATAAGAACAATCCGCTCAGCGCGATGATCAGTACGCCAAACCATACAAGTGAAGTGCGGACAACGTATTTGTTCATCGCAGTGTTGCTCCTGTCAGGGTTTCCAGATGTGCAAGTACAGTCTCGTGGTCAGCTAACACCTGGGCTTCATCGAGCTTCATGTCCAGCACGTTGACGAAGTAGAGAAGCACGTGTGTCATGACATCGCGATTGCTGGCGTAAGAACTAAGAGTGGAACGGTAGGCGGCAATCGACTGCGGAATCAGCCCTTCCCGGTATTCCCTCAGAAGCTCCTCGTCGTTCGTCACCTTTACATAGCCTCGCTGCACCTGCGCAAGTTGTTCTTGCAGATGCGAATCCAGCTCTTCCTTCGATTGCGCTAGCATTTCCGCAGCCTCGGCCACCTTGGCATGGAAGCGCCGTCTTCGATGGAAATGGATATTGAGCGTGAACATGTAATAGTCGGGATACTTTCGGTCATTCTGCTGCCACATGTATGCCAGACCAAAGTCCGGTTTGCCGTCTCGTTTGGCCGAAGCCAATGCGGCATTCTTTTCTTTGACCGAACTGGCATCTACCTGTATTTGCGGATTCTGCCGACGCACCAATTGCAATAATTCAGCGGAGGCAAGCCGCAACGGATGCTCTTCTAAAGGTTCAGCGATAATGTCCGGCGAGTCCTGATCCCGGTGCAGCAGGCCCTTCAGCTCTGCTTCGGTATCGCCTCTTTCCTCGTTGTTCAGGGTAATCTCCCGCAATATTTTTGTGCGCTCCACCTGTGCCTGCAAGACATCTGCCTGCGATCCCTGGCCAACTGCATAGTGAGCCGTCGCATCCTGAATCAACTGGTCGAGCACCTTCTCGTTCTCTCTCAAAATGACGAGGGTCTTCTGCAAATACGCCAGACGGATATAGTCCACTTTGACTGCGTCGGCGACGCTGTCCATCGTCGCATCGAGATCCGCCTGCTTCACGTCAGCCGCTCGTTTGGCTGTTTCGCCGCGTAACCGCAGTTTGCCCGGATACGGCAGTTCCTGCGATGCGCCAATGCCGATGTAAGCAAAATTGCTGGTGGTATAACCGGCGAATGGTCTGGGGCTGCCAACGCTCAAGTTCTGGTAAGTGAAGGTTGGGTCGGGCAGCGTGCTGACCTGGCGTGGAACCTGTTCCGCAGCCCGCCAGGCATCATTCGCGGTCTTTATTTCTGAATTATTCCGGCTGGCCTCAGCCAGAAGGCTGGCCAATGGTGTAGGCGTGCTCGTCACCGGAGTCTGCCCAATGGCAGAAACCGCTGTGGTGAGCACAAGGGTAATGGTCAACAAAGAGACCATGGTCATACACAAGCTCCAATCTCAAATCCAAAGCAAGTTGTCCTCTGGAGACAGGCACAACCGTGCCTATCCAAAGACATTTCGTTGGAGAGAGGAGCTTGCTAAATTCTTAGAACGGAAACTGAAGCGGGCGGGGATTGTGGAAGAGAAGAGCCGATGAGTTCGACTGGCGTGGACGACGTAAGAAAGCGTGGCCCCGGCAGCACCTTCGATGCAACGGTTAATGCGTCAAACTTCGCGATATTCGAGTTGAGAGCATATTCGTCGACAGAAGGAATAGCGTTACGAACTGACGCGCGAGTATTCTGGCAGCAACTGCGGGAAACCGGCATGTTGGCTCCGCCGCACTGCCCCATCATAGCGCGACAACATGCACGTTCCTGAACATTCAGTTGCGCACCGGGCATCATGCATGCTGTCG
>JAJZIF010000057.1 GCA_021810735.1 Acidobacteriota bacterium | reverse complement strand
ATACGCCTCGATCCAATCAAGCGAAAAGGCGGCATCAAAGCAAGAAGGCTCATCGCCGCCACCTCCGACATCTACCGCGCCGAGCTTCTTGGACTCAGATGACGTTCATGCGATTGCCCTGGTACCTTGAATCCACCCTCCCTAAACAATTACAGCAGGTGTAAGATCAAACACTGCCAATGTTCGTCGTTATCTCGGAACGTAACTCTGATATTTCTCTTATTCCTATAGCATCCAGAGTCCGTGTTGGGTGTCGCACGCGGGCGCAGGCAATCACTCCTTGGGCGGCGAGGTTGTGTTTCATGACTGAAACGCCCAGACCGGGCTGAAGTTCGTAGCGAATCAGAGGGAGATATCTTCGGAATTCGGCACGCGCCGCGACGCGGTCCCCATTCTGGTAAAGATCCCAGATATGGACAAATGCTGCACACAAATCGCTACCTGGCATGATTCCTTGTGACCCTCGGTCTAATTCCTCGATTAAGAAATTTCCGTTTAGTCCACCGAATGCGGCAATTGAACCATCAGCTTCGGTAACAAGTTCGGTGATCTTAGGCGCGGTGGGAGGGGCCTCGATCTTTGCATACTCGATATGCTCAAGTTCGCGTCCCATGCGCGCTATCAGCGATGACGGCATGCTGACCTGGGTCATAAGAGGCGCATCCTGCACCATAATCGGAATGCGAACGGCATTGGAAATGGCCGCAAAGTAAGTAAAGATGCTTTGGGAATCAGGTTTAAGAAAAGATGGCGGCAGAATCATGAGGGCGTCGGCGCCAGCAATTTCCGCTGCACGGCTGATCTGAATAGCGGCATCTGTTCCACTGTGACCGGTGCTGACAACAACGGGAACTTTACCCCGGATTTCCCTGATAATCGCACTCATGAGTTCATCGCGCTCCGATTCCATAAGCGCATACCCTTCACCGGCATTCCCGAACAGCGCGATGGCATGCACTCCCTGGCCGATCAGGTGTTGCACCAATCTGCGCTGGCTATCGAGATCGAGGCTCCCGTCTTCACGAAATGTAGTATTGACAATCGGAATTATGCCTTTAAGGTATTGCACGTTTTACCTCCTAAACACCCGCGATGGTTGGAGACTAGGTCATTCAAAAACATGAATGGTTGAATATTCGGCAAGAGAACCGTCAATAAGTTCCACTCCCAGCCCGGGACCGATTGGGAGGGATAGCATTCCGTCCGACAGTAGAAAACTGGATGTCTGAAAACGATTCGCGATTTGGAAAACCGAAGGATTGCACTCCACATACATCAGATTTGGCCATGCAGCTGCGCAGTGTATTGCTGTGGCAATCTGCGGTCCGAGACTAATGCTGACATGAGGGGCGATGGAAACGTGAAACGAAGCCGAGAGCGACGCAATCCTCATGCCTTCCGTGATGCCGCTGCGTCCGAGATCCGGTTGAAGCACCTGTACAGCTCTGGCCTCAAGGAATGGAAGAATTTCATGGGTGGTGCGATAACTTTCTCCGAGTGCAATTCGGATTGGAGAATGCTGCGCCAGACGTCGATGACCCTCCACGTCTTCTGGAATGAGTGGCGCCTCAAGCCAGCCGACCTCGTAAGCTGCCAGGGCCTTTGCAAATCTGATTGCAGCAGTCACATCAAGCCGCCATAGAGCATCGACAAATATTTCGATTGCATCTGAAAAGCGTCGACGAAGACCTTCCACCAGAGACAAACAGTCGGATGGCTTGGCAGTCATAAAGACTTTAAAGGCACGCACTCCTGCTTGCACATACCCCTCTGCTTTGGCCAATTGTTCTTCAATCGTTTTTCCGGGCAGTCCAGATATATATATGGGCAAGCATTCATGCACAGGGCCGCCTAATAAGCGGTAGATCGGATGACCACAGCGTTTGCCGAGTATGTCCCAAAGAGCGCAGTCGATGGAAGAGAGCGCATCGATGTAGAAGCCTCCACTGTGACCACGAACTCGCATCGCATCATAAAGCATGTTCCGAATGCGCACGGGAGAGCTGACGTCTTGGCCGAGAAGTAAAGGGCCCAACAGATGTGTGACGACGCTTTGAGCGATTTCCGGTGCGACTGGGGCCTGCGCCTCGCCCCATCCGGATACGCCGTCCTCTGTCGTGACTCTTATCAGGGTAGTTTCAATGAACCGCGAGTAAACCGTGCCATAGTTTTCTGCGCGGGAATACTTACAGTCCGCGTTGATAAGGCTGGCTGGAGAGCCCGCGCTCCCGCGATCTGAAGCGTAGTCGCGAGGGATGCAAACGGCCCACGACTCCAATTTCCTGATCTGGGAACCGGACAAAATTATTCCTCCTTTTTAGCCCGCGCTTTTCGTTTCAGATCGTTCACCAAGGCCGCTGTTGCGCGGGTAATGTGCTCGCCCAAAGCTCGTTGCAACGTTCGAATGTTACGCTTCTCTAAACCATCGAGAATTTTGCGATGTTCAGCTTGTTCAGCTCGTAGACGTTGTGCCCAACTGTCGCTGGCGTAATGCACGCGCGCGATCTTGATATGCGCATTCAATTTGTGATATATCTCAACGATTCTGCTATTTCCGGAAAGCTCCACGAAACGCTGGTGAAATTCATAATTCCTGCGCTCATGCTGTTGGCGATCCCGCTCGCTTTCCACTGGACACCCGAGTGCCTCGACTAAGTCCTTAAAATCCGCGAGGTCTTCATCCGTAATATTTTTAATCACGGTCTCCGCTGCCAGGCACTCGAGTGCGCGCCTCACAGCTAAAGTCTCCTCAATGTCCTTAGGGGAAAGAGAGGACACAAACGTACCGCTACGGGGCCGAAGTTCGATCAGTCCTTCAACTACGAGCCTGTTGATGGCATCCTTCACGGGAGTCAAGCTTACGTCGAGCTTGCTGGCAAGCATTTTGACGTCGAGTCTTTCCCCTGGTGAAAAAGTCTGATCAAGAATGCTCTCGCGGAGAATGTGAATCACCGCATCGCTGGCGCGTTCCCTCTTTACCTTCGTAATTTTCACCGATGTGAACTCCTGAGACATCATAGCGCATTTCGTTAATGCATGAAACTAAAAATCTAACATATCACACTTGACATTGCGAGGCACCCATTGCTACAGTTGCCTACATCTAAATGTAGGATCCAAAACATACACCGAGGCCCTTCGAAGATGAGTACAGCACCTCCATCTGAAGTTGAAAGTACCACATCGCAAACCTCTTTGAGTTCAGGCTTACTATGCGCCTGAAGGACAAGATCGCCATAGTGACAGGCGCGGGTGGCGGTATTGGACGTTCATCTGCACTGCTCTTTGCACAGGAAGGCGCACAGGTCATTGCGACCGATCTCAGGTGCAATGCTGCAGAAGAAACAGTGAGAATTATTACCTCTGCTGGAGGTCGATCTCTTGCGATTCCATTGGATATTTCTAGTTCGGCGGAGGCGATAAATGTAACTCGTCAAGTAGAAGATAGATTTGGAAGGATAGATATTCTTTACAACAATGCTGCTATCACGTCGTTCTCTAGCGTTGTCGATATTACAGATGGAGAACTCGACCGTGTGCTTGCAGTTAACACCAAAGGTCTTTTCTACTGCTGCCGCGCTGTATTGCCCAGCATGATCACTCACAAGAGCGGTGTCATCGTAAACAATGCTTCAATTACCGGGATTGTTGGTGCTCCGGGAATGGCAGCATACGCTGCATCCAAGGGCGCTGTCATTTCTTTTACGCGCACTCTTGCACTGGAACAGGCGGAGAACGGAATTCGTGTGAATTGCATCTGTCCAGCATCGATCGACACCCCCATGCTACAAGCCTCTTTTCATGGCACGCCTGATCCAGAACAAGCGAGGATAAACAACATCAAACGGCATCCACTAGGCCGATTGGGAACTCCGGAAGATGTAGCCAAGCTGGCCCTCTTTCTAGCATCCGATGAATCTTCCTTTATCACAGGTGGGACGTATGTCATCGATGGTGGCGCGCTGATTGCGCGTCGCTGGCGGGACTAACGATGAACCATTACGTAAACCTTTACCACTAACCTACCTATGACTGCCGTATCCGTGAGTTTCGATATCGCGGCTGGTCAGGCCGCACGGATTCTTGATTTGACGACGGCAGAGAGTATGCATCGACCCGCAGGCTGCATGCAACAAACATATGCCTGAAAGCGTTGGCACTGTAGGTCAATCCCGGAGTTTCGTAAGGCCCTTGCAGGCTCCGGGCACACTATGCCTTCTGAGTAAGCAGCCGTTTGCGGTGGTTGTACACATTGACCAGAGCAAAGCAGGCTCACAGTCGATGGATTTCCTTCATTCTTCATCTTCCCTCCGAATGAACTTGATATGCGTGTCCCTTTTCAATCGCAAAAGTGTATGCGTGGTTTTTCCATTGACCTTGCAAAGAACGGCGCGTTGCTATATCGATCGCATGGACTTGTTTCCAGTTACGGACAAAAACCGTGATTTTCACGCTGTTCTCTGGAGAGGATAAAGAAAAAAATTCCTGACCACGCTTCTTTACAGGATAAATACAAGCCATCAGCGTCTTATTTTCCTTTTCGATCAGAATGCCCGAGCCGCCCACGAACAACGGCGTCTTGCCTGGCGGCAGGCCGAAGTCTTTCAGCATTCTCGGCCCTCGATATATTTCTCCAGTATCGATGTCCATCCAGTTTCCCGCAGGAAGATAGATGTCCCTCGTCGTCGCCTCTGCGTAGTCGTTCCCATAAAGAGGTGTTGCCAGCAACGCATCTCCGATCATCCATTCATACCCGCGAACGGTGGCGTTTTCACGGCCCAGGGTCGACTTGTCGTCAGGAAATGCGATGGGCAGCGGTGTCATCGCCCACGGATAGCCATCCTGGGAAAATCGAACCGCCTGGCTGTATATATAAGGTTGCAGACGAGCATGAAGTCGTGCGGCGGCAAGCATCACGTCGCCAACCTGCTTTTCAAATGACCAGGGTGGCTCTCCCATGCCCATGGAGCTATGCAATGCCGCCCACTGCGCGTTGCGCATCATGTACATCTCCATTCGGTGCGTGCGCTTCACTGAGAAGTGGTCTTCATTGAAAGTGCCGCCTACAACATCTGGATACACCAGAGGGAACCCTGAATATGCGAATGCAAGCGCATTTACAGGGCCACGATCCTGATTCTGGTCATAGTTGAAGTCATTGATGCGGTGCAAGTCGCCGTTTGAGGAAAGATAGCCATTGCGCTCGATAACATCCGCCCCTTCCGCCATCAGGCGCGTGTTCGTAGGGTCCACTTTATCGTCACGCAATCCAAAACCGCCAAAACCGTAATAATCTTCCTTGAATCCATCCACGCCAAAATTCTGCCAGAGCTTCACGAGATTCATGTACCAGTTCAGGGCCTTTGGATTGTGCGCATCCAGCAGGTAATAGGGGCCCTTTGGCCAACTGCCGTGAAAGACTTCAGCAACCCCGTCCTTCACCAGGAAATAGCGATTCACAACGCCTTCTCTGGAATACGGCCCGTCCTGTAAAAAAGCAATCCGCAAACCGAGTAACACTTTTAGATTCTCTTGATGAAAATGTTGTATAAGCGCTCTGGGGTCAGGATATTTCGATGAATTGAACATGCCGAAACTTGTAGTTGCCTCGAAGCGTTCGCCGGTTGGCCAGAATCCAGAGCCTATAACAATCCATTGCAACGGATACCCGAGCGAGAGATAGCGATCGACGCTGTCCTTGACCGAAGACTGGTCTGTCTTCCATGCCAACGCACCCCACGCTTCCCATCCGACGCCAAACATTTCATACTTTGGGCGCAGCACCGGATACCCTGCGGCGATGCGCGTCCGTCGATATTCAGCATAGATGTCATGCGGCGACCCAAAGTAATAGTTCATATTGACGGTGGCCCCAGCGTGCGCTACGCCCTGAACTAATTGTTCTTTCGAGGTGTGAACGATTTTCGTCGTAGGATCAACCAGCAGTGCGGCAAACCGCTGTTGAGGATAAATGAGGAAGTTACTGACCAACCGCGTCAGTCCTTGCCCGGAAAGAAAACTGTCGTCCACAAAACCCGTCACGTCAGTGTTGTAGTTGGGGTTCAGCACAGCGTGGTCCGCAAGTCCATAAGCCGGAGCCGCGCCAGCGGTCTGAAAGCGCACTTCCTCGCCAGGCACGTCCGGTTTCAACAGCAACGCGGCATGATGCGGAGTCAACGACACGAACAATCCTCCGCGGTCTCCACTGTGCGTGGAGAGCTGGAATGTGCACTGCGCCGACGCACATGGCGTTCGAGCTTCAATATCCACTGCCTTGCCGTTGAGCACGATACCCGCAGATGGATCTGCGGGTATCACCGGCGTGCCCGCCAATGAGAATGCAAACCGTCCGCCGTTCGCTTCAATCTTCATTTCGAGCGCGCCGGAGTGCAGTGTCCACTTCCTTCCAGATGGCACCGGTTGCGCCGTCACACTGATTGTGACCAGCAGAGCCGTGAATACAAGCCGCGTTTGCAAGAAACACCTCATTTCTCCTCGTTTCCTAAGAACCCAATGTTGTTTGTATGGTGTGCCCCTGTGCCGGAATCTGTGTCTTGTGTCTGCGGCCCTCTCATCCATCTGTTAACGCTGTTCGCGAACGTACCGTTAGCAGACCTTGGAAGCGACAATCTTTCTCAGTCCGGCCAGATATGCCGCATCGCGTTGCGCCTCTTCGAGGACATTCGCGGTAATGCCTTCCTTATCCAGTCGGGCTTTCCAGGCTTCAGCCAATGCGGGTGTTCCCACAATGCAGAGCGACCGCACGTTTTGCAGTATTTTTGCCTTTCGCAGCATTTCAGCCTCCACTTCGAGAAAAGCTCCATAAAGAAATGCCAATCGCTGGTCTCCAGTTCCGCGGTTGGCCTGCTGCAGCAAACGCACGCAGAAGAGCGCACGGCTCAGCCCCGACCTGCGTGCTTCGGCAGCGCCCAGTGCCAGCCATTCTTCATCGAGCGCTGTTGGCGATTTTTGCGGTAGAGCGGAGGTCAGCAACGTGTGGGACTGAATGGCATGAATCATTTCACCGGTCAGAAAGGTGCGGCTGCTGGCAACGCGCGCGCTGGCATCCAGCCATATCCATTTCCAATGCGAACCCAGGTTCAAAACCGCCTCTTCCGGGCGCAGAAGTCCAAGGCTTATCAAGCCCACGCACAGGGTTTCCTCTCCGCGCATAATATCGGATTTCAAAATTTCGGCGACGGTACTGGTTCCGCTTCTGGTGCGTACTCCGGGAATCACGGAGAGTTCATATTGGTCGTTTGGGCCCAGGAAAATTCTTCTGACGCTGGCGGCCAACGCGTCCGCACCGGCGGGCGCAAGCACATGCGGAACTTCCAGCAGACCTTGCGCCGAGCTAATCATGCCAGCAGCGGCAACTTTTCTATTGGTGTTTCCGTTCCCGTTCAGTCCTGCTACCATCGCTGTTTCATCCAGCAGATCGATCAACGTGCTTTGCAAATTCAGCCCACGCGTGGCATCGCGCACGCCGAAATCCCGCACCAGGAGTGCATACACCTGCGCCCCGCGGGTAAGCCAGACGCGCGTTCGCGTGGTCCCCATGTCCACGCAGAAAAGGGCGGTTTCTTCAGCCATGCGACCTCCTCGCTGCTTGTGCAAAGCTTTGAGCGCGTTTTTGAAGTTGCCCCCAATCGCCGGTTTGTACCTCCGCGGCACGCACCAACTCTGAGCCAACGGCAACCGCCCAGGCGCCTGTATTCAAATATTCGTTTATATTTTCCAGGCTGATCCCTCCCGTGGGAATCAGGCGCACAGAAGGCAATGGTCCGCGCAGGGCCTTCACGTATCCTGGTCCAAGAGCGTTTGCCGGAAACAGCTTGACCGCATCCGCGCCTTCCTCGATGGCTTGTAATACCTCGGTAGGCGTGTACGCGCCTGGAAACGAGGCCATGTGATGCTTTCGGGATGCAGCTATAACGTCTGGCTTCATATTCGGCGAAACAAGGAACGTAGCGCCCGCATCCGCGGTCTCTGCAACATGTCGCACGGTGAGAATGGTCCCAGCACCGATGTGCACTCGACCGGCGAACGCATTCGCGATACGCTGGATGCTGGACTGGTAGTTTGGCGAAACTGTCGAGACCTCAACCACCGTTACTCCGCCCGCCAGCAGAGTCTCGACCAGCGGAACTTCACGATTCCGGAAGTCTCCGCGCATAATGGCGATCAATCGGGTCTCTTCCAGAGCGGCCAGCACTGCTTGCCTGCTCATGCATACACCGTTGATGGGTTCATATTTCCCTGTCCGCCTTTCCGCAGGTTCCAAATCAAGAACAGCGCCAATGGATGAAGACATCCCATCGCCAAAAAAGCCGGCATGAATCCTGCGTGGGCGACACTGTGAGCGATGATCTCCGTTGACAACAGTCCACCGAGTCCGCTTCCCGCGGCGACGAACCCGAACGCGGTTGCGATTTGTTCGCTGGGGAACAGGTCAACCAACGCGGCGGACAAGGTGATCAGCCATGTCATATGAGCAAACGCGATGATGCTTGCGACGATCAACCCAGCCGGGAACGACGATAGAAAATACACCAATGGACTCAACGGCAACAGGACCGCAGCGGCTGTCATTACCAGTTGGCGTGCTTGCAAGGTTCGCACTCCGGCGCGGATGACCTGTCCGGATATCCACCCGCCAAGCACCGATCCCAGGTCAGCGGCAAAATATACGATCCACACCGTATGCCCTACCCGGCCCAAAGACAAATGTCTGTGATCGTTCAGGTACTTTGGATACCAGAATAGATAGAAATACCAGACGGGATCTGTCAGCATCCTGGCAAAGAGCAGTAACCATAGATTGCGACTTTGCAGGATGACGCGCCAGGCCGACTGCATTTTCGTTGCGTTCGCACGGCACGGCGAGGATGGAGACGACGTACGATAGAGCAGGAGCCACGGTGCAACCCAGCACAAGCCGGCGAGGCCGGTTGCGAGAAACACTGACCGCCAGCCAAGGGCGTTGGTAAGGGAAGCGATCAGCGGCGGTGCGATCATCGCGCCAAGCGTTGCCCCCGCGGTATAGATGCCGATCGCCAGCGCTCGATCTTCCGCGGCAAAAAGCTCACTGACCACCTTTGGTCCCACGACCCATACACCCGCCTCGCCCACGCCCAATAACAATCGTCCAAAGCCCAGCATGACGGTGGTATGGGCGAAGAAAGGGATCAACTCTGCGAGAGACCAGACCACAATCAAAACGGTCATACTCACTCGCACGCCGAGCTTATCGCAAAAGGGCCCAGTGACAGCGTAGGCGGCGGAATACGCAAATAGAAATACAGAAACTACATGCCCGTATGAGATGTCGCTCATGCCAAACGCGCGTTGAATAGTGGTCGCGAGAATCGAAAGACTCTGGCGATCGACATAATTCAGAACAGTCGCGATCAGCAGCAAGCCGACGACCCACCACCGCAGATCTACGAGACTTCTTTTCAAAGGACCTCTCCATTCGCTCGAATCTCGTGCACCTCGAGCGGCCGGTCAAATGCCGTTGCTTCCCACGTCGCAGACGTCGTGGCTCCGGGGTGCAGTATAGTTGCGGTTCCACGCTCGACCGCACGGGCCAAACTGGGCAAATCGTTCGCCGGCTCCAGTGCGGCCAAATAATGCATTCCATACCACGGATATCCGTTTCCACCCCGGTAAAGCTGCCAGAAGCCCAGTACGGGAAATTTCTTAGCGTCCCACTTGAGCGCCCATCCAACTTTAAGCTCTGGATTCACGATGGCAAACCAGCCCTGCTCAAAGCCCGTCAGCCGGACGAAATCGTGACTTTTTACTTCTGGCGCGGGCATCGCAGACAAATCGATCTTCCGTCCGTTTCCATCCAACAGCCACGGCCAATCGCCACGTTGTTTGGCGGCGAGACGCGCACCGAGGGGGACTTCCGCTCCCGTGGCCGCACTGCAGGTCGGTAGATAGATACGGCAATTTTCGTCCAGAAATGGCCAGCCCAGGGTGGGATGCTGGCCCCACAGCGCCTCAACTGTCTGCGCACCGAAATTGGTGATCGTTTCTTCGATCGTGAGAGTGCCGCTCTGTCGGCGCAGCCACATCGTCTTTTCTACCTGCAGTGGGATGCGCGTCAGTCGGACTTCAAAGCGTACGCCAATCTTCTCAACATCGTCTTGAAGAACTGTGTAGCTCCATGGCAACAACGTGGACTCTCCGTGATTGCCCCAGCTTGCGCCTCTGTGAGTGCATGGTTCCGGACCGTTCGGCAACATCTCATACCAGCCACCGGCAAAGTGGTCGCGGAAATCGCCCTCCGGTCGAGGGCTGCTTTTCCCCACAACTACATGACGAAGACCCGTTGGCGAATGCCATAAAACATCCACATCGGAGGGTTTCCAGAGAAATTCCAAAATGTCGGTGCCTTTGTCAGCCGCCACGAGGACGCGAATCTTCTCGTTCTCCAGGGTGATGCAACGATGTCCGCGAAAGATGAACTCTCGCAATCGGCATCCATAGTTTCGTTCCCAGGCCGAGTTCGCATAACGCCCCATCGCTAGTCCAGCCATTTGTGGCCAGTGTTTGCATCGTCATGGGCAACATAAGTGCCGCCGCTAATAAAAGAGTGGCTCTCCCGATTGAGAACCAATGCGAGGTTCGCCATATCTCCCTGCGTCCCTAACAATTCTGAGGGATTTCTTCGCACATTCCACTCTCGCGCGATTACGAAGCCTGACACTCTCCAGAACATTTCGTAGCGAAGATCGAATGTGTCTCCGTAGCTTCGGTTGGTTGCCCGCACATTGGTGTTTGGCATCGCCGCGCAAATCATGTCCTGGATGCTTCCAGTAACGGTGCCCATGCTGAACTGCAAAAGGGATGGGGTTGTAAAGTACATCCATGCTGCGAAATGACGATCATTCTTAGGGCCGGATTTCGCCTCTGTTTGCGCACAGAAAGATTCTCCGTGGAATATCGAAGACTGTAATCTGTCCGCTATTGGCATGTCAAGTCTGATATTTTATATTTTGCGTATTCGAGAAATAATTCCGCCTATTGATAGATTATGTCCGGCGTTTCTCAAAAAAACTAAAGAAGGCGTGCGATGTTTAGCCATCTCACACAGGCGTTGATTGACAGGCGCTTCTGGCCCCACTGCTATGTCGTAAATATCTCCTTCGTAAAAATGACGTTGCAGCAAATACCAGGAGTTTCCTCAGAATTTGAGTGCTGAATCGGGCAAACGCAAAGAAGCGGCAGGGGACGAAATCGGTGATAGCAGGGTTTTTTGCGAGAAATCCTGACTATCCCGGAGGCGTCCCCAGATGCAAGATAGCAAACTACGTTCGCGACTGAAAGCGCAGTTGACGAAGTCTCCACCGAGCTATGCGGCGGGCTCAGTCGGCCGCTGGAGAAGTTCGTTGCGCAGATGCTGTTCGGCATCCAGGCCAGCCAGGATGTGAAATTGAGCAGCATCGCCCGCAGTCTAAAAGAAGAGATTCCCCTCATCAAGACGGAGGACCGTCTGTCCCGCAATCTGAAGACGGCGAAATTGGAAGCGGAACTGACTTCGCAGTTGGCCAGCATGACCAGCCAGCGCGTGGAGCACAACACCGTGCTGTACCTGGCCCTGAGCGACATTCGCAAAGAGTATGCCCGGAAGATGGAGTACCTGGCCCCGATCCACGACGGCAGCACCGGCCAGGTGCATGCGGGCTACTGGCTGTGCGCCATCACCGGGGCCGAGGTGAATGGCAGTGAAATCCTGCCGCTTTATCAGAAGCTGTATTCGGCGGAGGCCAGGGATTTCACCGGCTAAGATGCGGAAGTCCTCTCTGGCGTCGATCAGGTCCGGGCCTACACCGGGGGCCGCGGCATCTGGACCATGGACCGCGGCGGCGACCGCAAGAAGCTGTTGGAACCCTTGCTGGACCGGCACGAACGCTTCGTCATCCGCTCCACGGGGAAACGCTTCGTCATCGGCAGAGACCATCTCCAACGCAGTGTGGCCGAGCTTGGGTGCAAATGCCGGCTGCGCCATCGGGCGCGAGTCATCAAGATTCAGGACGGACAAGAGAAGATCTATGACTTGCGTTATGGCGAGGAGCCGATTCGCCTCCTCGGGCGCGACGAACCCCTGGACCTGGTGGTGGCTGGATTCGGAGAAGAACCGATGCTGCTGCTGACCAACGCGCTGAAAGGAGCGCGGGACTCGCAATCGCTATGGTGGATCGCCCAAATCTACCTGACACGCTGGAAAATTGAGGAGACTTTTCGCTTCCTTAAACAGAGCCATAACCTGGAGGACATCCGGGTGATGAAGTATCGGCGATTGAAGAACCTGGTTGTGCTGGTCACGGCGGCGGCCTACTTTGCCGCGACCTTCCCGAGGCAGCAGATGAAGCTGCGCATCCTCTGCGAGAAGCTGCTGATCATCTCCCAGCGCTTCTTCGGTATTCCGCCCTTCCGCTTCTATGCCCTGGCCGATGGAATCAAGCGAATTCTGTCTGGAACCAGCTTCAATCCGCTGCAACAAACCCCGCCAAGTTTACAGATGGACCTCCTGCTCGGCTGGCAGGGCGAAAAATTCTGAGGAAAGTCCTGGCATGGCAAAGGGGTGCGCGACATAAAAGTGGGAATCATGCGGCCCGGCGACCCTCCCAGTAATCCTCGAATTGGCCGTTGAGATGGCAGCACCGCAGGGCCACGATG
>JAJZIF010000056.1 GCA_021810735.1 Acidobacteriota bacterium | reverse complement strand
CGATTCAGAATGGCAATCAACGTGGCGCGGCCAGGATCGTCGCGCTTGTAATACGGCAGCGTATCGACCAGCGCCATCATGTACCAGCCGGTTGCGCGTCCCCAGAAATTCGGAGAATCTCCGGTGGTTTTGTCCGCCCAGGCCTGCTTCTTCGATTCATCCCAGGCGTGATACAGCAGGCCCGTCTTCGGATCTTGCGTGTGCTGGTAGATCAGAGAAAATTGCCGCGTGATGTCCGCAAAATCCTGCGGCTCCTGAAACATGGACGCGTACTGCGCGTAGAATGGCTCGGCCATGTAGAGCCCATCCAGCCACATCTGGTCTTCGGCGGAACCGGAATGCCAGAATCCACCGGACGCATTGCGCGGCTGCGCAGCAAGCTGCTTCCGTAAAGTCGCCGCCGCCTTGTAGTACCTTGCGTCCTGAGTCACGCCATACAGCAGGAGTAACTGCCTGCCAAGCAGGATGCTGTCCAGAGCTTTGAGTTGTGGATCGTAAGTCCGTATGGAACCATCCGGCTGGACATACTGATCGACCGCCTGCTTCAAGTAGTTGTAGTAAGCGGGATCGGAGGAGTTATACCAGACCGTATCCATGCCATCTAGCACGGTGCCCAGCCGATAGTCCCATTTCCAATCCGCCTGCTTCGCGGAGTAGTGTCCATCCGGCCAATTCTGCATCACGGAACGCGCCATCTGCTGCGACAAAGGTGTTGTTTCCGCGCGTACGCCGCGGGAAAACAATGCCATCGCGCCGATGGCGCAATATGCAACCAGGTAAGAAAGAAGGTTCCATATGTTAGTCCGGACAATCGGAGAATACTTCGCGCTGGAATCGGCGGATGCTTCGAAAGGACGCATTGTTTCTCTCCTGCAAATTTGGCGATGCTAAGTGTTCCTGGAAGGATCGGCGCTTGAATGCGGCCGGCACAGAATGATTGCTGGTACGCACTACAGGGTACTCCTTGGAACAAGTTTTGTTCTGTCAGACTTGTTGGGATAAGCGCTGAACTCCTGCCTGTATCGTAATCGTCCATAGCCGCGCGATGCATGGGTGGCCGGAATCAGCCTCGTCGGCGCGTTGCCGTCGGAGACATGAACCGTCCGTTTCAGGGGTCGGTCCATCTTACTCCAACGCATTTCAAAGGACCCCGAAGACGCTGCGGAATCTAAACAGCGTTCGAGATAACAACCAGAAAAAACCGCATCCCTTGTCGGAGATGCGGTCCTTGAAATTTCCAGGATCGATTGGAGTTTTTAGCTCGCGCGAGTTGAGTCCGCTTCGCGCAGACGAGCAGCTTTGCCGCGCAAGGCACGCAGATAGAAAAGCTTCGAACGCCGCACGCGTGCCGAGCGGATCTTTTCCACCTTCTCCACGACTTTGCAGTGCAAGGGGAAAATGCGCTCGACACCCTGGCCGAAGCTCATTTTGCGCACGGTGAAGCTGCCTTCCGCGCCGTTCTTGCGAGCAATTACGATGCCCTCAAATGCCTGCACGCGCTCTTTGTCGCCTTCTTTAATCTTGACCTGCACGCGGACCGTATCGCCCGGACCAAAGTCGGGAAGGTCGGTGCGTTGAAGCTTGGCGGCCAGACGCTGCATGACTGGATGAATCGACATAAATAGTTCCTGCTCTTAAGGGAAAATTGGGTTGATACCGCAAAATACCAGTGTACATGGAGTGAGCGATTTCGTCTTGTCCAGACGGCTCGATTCACTCCGGCCACACTCCGTGTCCAGCGCTGCCCAGGCCCAGGATGCTTGGTACCGATCAGCGGACGATAGGCGTCGTTGTAGACCTTCACCAGGTCCGGCCCCCACCAGATCGGAATGGGAAAGCGCGAGTTCAAGCAGATGCTGACAGAAGTTTTCAGGCTTTGCGGCCATTGCGCGCACGCAGGCGCCCAGTTCACCGCCTCCGGCGAGAAAATCGCGACCCACGGAGATTGGTGCTTCGCAGGGTCGGCCTCCGTTTGTTATTTCTCATGACGCATCTCTTCCAGCAGCGCGCGATCTTCGTCGGACAACGACGTTCTGGTCAACAATTCCGGGCGATTGCGCAGCGTCTTTGCCAGCGATTGCCGACGGCGCCAGCGGCGAATGTCTTCATGGTTGCCGGAACTGAGCACTGCGGGAACCACCGCTCCGCGAAACTCCGGGGGCCTCGTATAGTGAGGATAATCCAGCAGGCCTCCGGAATCGCAGGTAGATCGCGGCGGCAGCCGGTCGACTCCAGCCTCACCCATAGGCACAGTGGTCGCTTGAGACGTGGCTGGGCGCTCGGCGGCAAAGCTTTCATATCGGGCGGAATCCTCGTTGCCCAGCACCCCCGGCAACAATCGGCTGACCGCATCCACGATCACCGCAGCCGCCAGCTCGCCGCCGGAAATCACATAGTCGCCGATCGAAAGCTCGGTGTCGGCCAGCAGGTCGTTGACGCGTTCATCCACGCCCTCATAGCGTCCGCACAAGAATACGATGCGCTCCACCTGGGCGAGTTCCCGTGCTATGGCTTGCGTAAACGGCTTTCCCTGTGCGGACAGCAGCACCACGCGCTCGCGTGCCGGATCGCGCACATTTTTTCCCGCGATACCAAGCGACTCGACGGCGTGAAAGAGCGGCTCGGGCTTCAGCACCATCCCCTCGCCCCCACCGAAGGGCCGGTCGTCGACAGTCTTGTGCCGGTCGGTGGTGAAGTCGCGCAGAGAATGGATGCCAATACGCACTCGGCCATCGTCCAGCGCGCGACCCAGCACGCCGAAGCCGAACGGGCCGTCAAAGAACTGCGGGAACACCGTGATGATGTCGAATTGAATCGGCTCCGCGGTCATGTTTCCCGTCTACGACTGGTCTTTCTCTAAGTGCCGATTTACAAATAGCATATTAAAAAGGATCGTCATTCTGAGCGCAGCGAAGAATCCAGAGGGTGATGGTTGCGTCGATCAGGCGAATTCAGTCTGGATTCTTCACTCCGGTCGCTTCAGCGACCTCTGTTCAGAATGACTCCCTTCCGCTTGTGGCACCACGAACCGTGAACCCGCAAGATAGCGATTACTTCCACTTGATGCTGCATCCGATGCTGGCCTGCTGCTCCTCGGCAACGGGCGTGCCCGCCAGCACGCTGTCCATCGCAGCGCGCAGATCGCGCCCATCGACGGCAATTCCATTCCCTGGACGGCTGGCGTCGAGTTGACCCCGATAGACAAGTTTCTTGCCCGCGTCGAACAGAAAATAATCCGGAGTGCAGACTGCGTGGTAAGCCCGCGCCACGTCCTGGCTTTCGTCGTAGAGATACGGAAATGTGAAACCATGCTGCATGGCCTGGGCACGCAGCCCCTCCGGAGCGTCGTCAGGATAGGCTTCCGCATCGTTGCTGCCGATCGCGACGATCCCGATGCCACGGCCCGCATAGTCATGCCCCAGCCGCGCCAACTCTGCATTGACATGCTGGACGAACGGACAATGCACGCACAGAAACATCACCAGCAATCCGCGCGATCCGGCAACCTGGTCTCGGGTCATTATCTGGCCGGAAATCACATCCGGCAGGGAAAACTCCGGCGCCGTTGTCCCCAGCGCCAGCATGGTGGAGGCTGTGCGAGTCATCTCATTCTCCTTCGCTCGAATCGGGGATTTGCAGCAGCCAATAATGGAAGCCGTCCACGATGGCCATCAGCGCCGCCTGATTCAAATCGCTGCTCACGCCCGCGGTCGTCCACGGTTCGTGACCATCCGCCTGGAAACTGACTGTGACGCGGACATGCGCCGCCGTGTCGTGTGCAGATATGTCGATGGCGGTGACGCTGAACGTCTCCAAACGCATTTGTTGGATGGCTGGGTACCAATGTTCCAATTCTTGCCGCATCGCTTTGCTCAGCGCATCGACTGGGCCGGCGCCCTCCGCCGTCGTTTCCGTCACGGTGGAGTCGCCCATGCACAACGACATGGAGGCGCGCACAAATCGCTTCCCGGTCTCGTCCGATTCGTCGACAACTCTCCAGCTTTTTACGCTAAAGCTGTTGCGCAAGGTTTTCAGTACCCGAATGCAGGCCAGCCGAAACGAAACTTCACTTGCCGTGAAACCGCCGCCGTCAATCATCGCCTGATTGGCGTCGATGAACATCTGCGCCTGTGCTGAATCGAGTGGAACGCCCAACGATTGCGACAGCAGCATGATGTTCGCTTTTCCCGACTGACCGTTGACGCCGATAACAGGGTTGGCGCCGACCCTGGCGGGATCGCACCAGAGGTAGGCCCCTGGATTTTTGCGTTCGCTGCTGCCGTGCATCCCGGCCCACGTGCCAAAAGCGCCAGGCCCAACAATCGCAGCTCCATGCGGCGTGTCCAGTCCGAAGGCCGCGTACGTCGAATGCGCCAGGCTGGTCAGTCCGGGCAGCGATTCGGGAGCCACAAATTCCGCTTCGCCTCGCAACTGCATACTGCCGACGACGGTCGTCAGATTCACGTTGCCGCAGCGTTCGCCCGTCCCCACAAGCGTGCCTTGCACTTGCACCGCGCCGGCAAAAATGGCTGCCCGAGTATTCGCCACTCCCAGCCCGCGATCGGTATGGCCATGAAATCCGAAGTTTGCGCCAGGATAGGCCCGTGTCAGGCCGCCGATCACCTCGGAGACTTCTTCCGGCCCAGCGCCGCCGGTGGTGTCGCAAACAATCAGCCGGCTTACTTTCTGCTGGACGCATTGCGCGACCATCTCATGCAGATAGTCCCGGCTGCGTTGGCTGGAGTCGCTGTCGCCCTGGTTGCCGTTTTCCCGGCGGCCGCAAGCGGCGTCCATCGCGTGCTCCAGATCTACGAGAACTTCCAGCCCGTGGTCCTGCAGGCACGCCACGGTTTCCCAGGCCATCCGCAGGTTTTCTTCCGGCGTCGTTTCGAGCGATCTTGTCACGTCCAGCAATCTGGATTTGACGACAATGACTGCGACAGAAACGCGCTTCTTATGGCGGACGATGAACTGCACGTCCGGCCACTCCTGGACCTTGGTTCCCTGTCCGCGCGTCCTGCCGAACAAAGCCAGCTTCATCGCGCCGGTATCGACCGAAGCAAGCGCGCCGGTTAAATCTCCTACGAATTGGTTCGCGCCTGCAAAGCCGATTTCGGCGTAGCGAACGCCAAAGCCGCCCATCCGCTGAAGAAAGCTGACGGCATTCGGCACTGAAATTTCAAGGTTCGGCTGCTGCAACCCGTCGCGCAGACTGGTATCGAACAGCTCGACTTTTCTGGTTCCTGTTTCCTTCATGTGTTCCTGTTCTCGTTCAATAAAAATATCGTTCGCATCGTAGTGCGCTGCCAGCAGATTTCCGGCTTCCATCCTGCCTCGGTGGAGGATTTCGGGGCAGCGCCCCGACTTCTGTGCACAGTGCCTGCCGCCAACGGTGCGCGGACGATGCAACTAGAAGAGAGGCAGAGGAAAGCCGATTCCTTCAGTCTAATCGATTGTCCCTTCCAGATGAGATTGCGGCTCGCCGGCTGCGTTGAACGGAAATATCTGCCGAGCAAAACCATGCTGTGGGATAATTGCGCCAACTGACACCCGACCCGCTGGTGCGCAGTAGCATTGATTTTCCCGCAAAGGGCCAAGACTTTCCTCGAGTCTCGATTGCAATCGTTCCAGCTAGTTATTGTCGAATCCGACCTTCGCAAAGGAAACACGACATGAAACTCATCACACTCGCAGCCGCCTTCCTTGTCTCCATCCCTACGATGCTCCTGGGACAGCAGTTTGCCTCGATGCCCGGGCAGGGCCGCTCCATGGTGGTGACAAAATACGGAATCGTCGCGGCACCGCAGTTTCTTGCGTCCCAGGCAGGCGCGCACATATTGGAAGAGGGGGGTAACGCCATCGACGCTGCCATTGCGGCGAATGCTGTCATGGGCGTGGTGCAGCCGTATGTGAACGGAATGGGCGGCGATCTGTTTGCCTTGTATTACGAAGCGAAGACCGGAAAGCTATACGCCCTGAACTCCAGCGGATGGACCCCGAAAGCTCTCACCATCGACTATATGAAGGCGCATCACATCGACAGTATCGATCCCATCGGAGTCCACACGATCGATATTCCGGGATGCGTGGCCGGTTGGCAGGCGCTGAAGGATCGATTCGGTACGCTGCCCTTCAGTACAACGTTAGCCCCCGCCATTTTCTACGCTCAGAATGGATTCCCCCTGGCGGAACGCAATGCGCGCTACTGGGTCAGCAAGAGATTCATGCAGCAGCCCGGCTACCAGCAGACCTATCTGCCGAACGGTGTCGCGCCGAAGCTCGGCGACCTATTCCAGAATCCTGCGCTCGCGGAATCCCTCCGGCAGGTAGCCGCCCATGGACGGGATGCCTTCTACAACGGCCCCATGACCGACACCATGGTGAAGTTTCTGCGCTCGCAGGGGGGCACCCACACGCGGGAAGACTTCTCCGACTTTCAACCCGAGTGGGTGCAGCCCATCTCGACCACCTATCGAGGCTGGACGGTCTATGAGCTGCCACCGAACGGCCAGGGACTCGCAGCACTCTCGATGCTGAACATCATGGAGCAGTTCCCCATGGCACAGTACGGGCATAATTCCGTCGACGCCTTGCATGTGATGATTGAGGCCAAGAAGCTTGCCTATGCGGACATGTACAAATATGTCGGCGACCCGCGCTTCACCCCCGTTCCTGTCCAGCAGATGATTTCAAAGGATCTGGCGAAGCAGCGCGCGAAGTTGATTGATATGCACAAGGCCTCATGCCAGGTTGTCCCGTCGAGCATCACGCAGATTCTGAACGCCCACGGCAATTCGACCATCTATCTTTCCACCATCGACAAGGATGGCAATATCGTCTCGTTGATCCAGAGCAATTATGAGGGCTACGGCACGGGCATGGTGGCGCCCGGACTGGGTTTCTCGTTTCAAGACCGCGGCGCTGGGTTCAGCCTGACCCCAGGTCTTCCGAACTCGCTCACCGGGCACAAGCGACCGCTCCACACCATTATTCCGGCATTTATGGAAAAAGGAGATATGCACATCGGGTTCGGCATTATGGGAGGCTGGAACCAGGCACAGGCGCACGCCCAGTTTGTCGCCAACGTTGTCGACTATGGGATGAACGTGCAGGCCGCGCTGGAGCAGCCTCGTTTTACCAAGCCAACGTTTGATGGATGCGATGTGGAGATGGAGCCAGGCATCCCGGAGACGGTCCGAGAGGGCCTGACGCAGCGGGGACACCAGATTCAACTCCTGGAGCCGTTCTCGTTCAGCGTGGGGCAAGGTGAAGCCGTGGTCCGCGATAGTCGACGGAACGTCAACTTCGCCGGGTCGGATCCGCGCTCGGATGGAGAGGCAATCCCGCAGGAACCACCCACACAATAAGCCAGTCGGACTCTACGACTGCGACTCCGACTCGGACGTTTCCTGGCGAGCGCGACGTTCTTCGTCGTTCAGCGGTGCATTCACGTCGAGCAGGCCGGGCGGAAGGTTCATCTCCAGGCGCCGCGCCCCGAGGTCAATCCTGAGCAGATATGCCTTCGCGAATGGAATCTCGTATTCCTGTCCGTCCGCGGACGCCACCACCAGCAGGTCCGCGGCTTCCTCCTGCTGGATCACATCGCGCACGGTGCCCACGTCCCGAACCATTCCAGGGACAGGAGCATCGGCTGGATGCATGTCCACCAGTCGGCAGCCGATCAAGTCGCTGATGTACACCGCGTCTGGGTCGAGCGCCACGCGTTCCGCCGCGGGAATCACAACCTCGACCCCACGCAGGACCTCGGCTGCGGAGATGGAATCCACGCCGGCAAACTTCAACACCACTTTGCCCTTGTGCAGCCAGGAATTTTCGATCATGATCGCTTCTGGAGGCAGACTTTGCCCGCGCGACAGGAACGCGTTTCGCATGGCAGCAAACCGCTCGGGAAAGTCAGTCAGTATCTCCGCCAAAACCTCGCCGCGCCGTCCCTGCGGACGAACCAGTCGCGCCACGCTTACCCAGGATTGGCTCGCCAATGGTGTCGAATCCGTCACAGCGATATTGTTGCACGCGTGCGCAGGAAGCTTTCGACCATGTTCCTTGGAGCCGACAAGCCCAGGGCCTACCTGGGTGCTGACTCCGGATTCGATTCTTCGATGATTTCAAGGCTGTAGCGATGGTGCAGCTTGACGCTGACCGCTCCCAGAATCGTACGCAACGAACGCGCCGTCCTGCCTTGTTTGCCGATCACCTTCCCGACATCGGAGGGATCGACCCGGAGCCGCAAGACGGTGCCAACTTCGTTCGATGTCTCGTGTACTGAAACGGCCTCGTGTTTATCTACCAGGGAACGGGCGATTGCCGCTATCAATTCAATTGCAGACGGTTCCGCAGAACTTTCTGACATGCCTCAACCCCATAAGTTCAAGCGTATGTTCTTTTATTCTGAATGCGTTTATACCTGAAGATCCCCGGATTGTCTGCCTATTTATAGTTTACCCTTTAGTACCTATTTCGGTTACCGTACACGCTAACGCCCACCCCGACCTTTCAGGGATTGCAAATTATGGGCAGAAAGCATGTCGCAATGAAGCAGAAGTACAATAAACGCCTGACGCGAAAGAGCGCAGCCCGCAGGCTGCGCTCAAGAAAAATTGGCGCAAATATTCACGCCATCAAATACCGTTTTGGAACGAATTATCCCTCTGTTGCCACCGGAATCGCAGCGCCAAACTTCAGGATAAGTTTACTCACGCGATCGGAGACCTGGGCGCCTTTGCCGATCCAGTAATCCACCCGATCTTTCTTCAGTTCCACCGTCGCCGGATTGGTGCGTGGATTGTAAGTCCCAACCACTTCAATCGAACGTCCATCGCGGGCACGGTCCTTCTCAATCACAACGACTCGGTAATACGGCTTCTTGGGTGCGCCTACGCGCGAAAGACGAATCATCAACACAGCTTGTATAGTCCTTTCTTGGATCAGGAGGAAAAGCAGAGTGGCTCTGCGCAGACGAAATTCTTCTTGAGTCCTGAGTCTTAAGTATCCTGGATTTCCCCCCGCGATGCAAGCGAAACCATCGCCAGCACCGCACTTTAGACCTCTAAAATGCCCGAATTTCCTTTCCATCAGCCAAAGCAGACACAGGTCGCCACGATTGCCATGAAAGCTGGCGCGGACGGCCGCCGATGGAAGCTATCGAGAGCTAGTTGGTTTCCGGCTTGCCAAGAGTTTTCTTCTCTCGACAATCAATTTTTTGCGGGCCGTGGACGGCAGGGCGAGTACATCCTGGGTGCGCTTTGGTAGCCTGGCATAGACAAGATCCCGCGCCTGCCCGAGGAGTTCCAGCAACTCGCGTCGTGGAATTGCGTCCCATCGCTCCAGCGCCACCCAGAAAATCCGCGCCATGTACGGAGCAGGAAAGACGCCTTCATGTTCCAGCAGCTCAGCGTAGCGTTCCTGTCCAGCGTGGAAAGAAATCACGCCTTTGCCATCCTCGTCGAGATCGACCAGCGCGAACATCTTGCCGCCGATGGCTTTGTCGCCAACCCAGAAGACGAGGTTCGCGCCCCACTGCATCGTCTCTTCCACGTGCGGCATCCTCAACACATGTTCGCGAACCTGTTCGGCATCCATGGAACTCTACCCTCCCGTGTTGTTCGATGGGGCTTACGGCGCGGCAGGGTACGTCTTACTTTGTCCTGTGCGTGAGTTATACACGACCAGCTTGCCATCCGGAGACGCATCGAGCCGGATGTAGTGACCGTCGGAGCCAGCACTGGCTCCTTTCAAGTTTGCAATGTACGGATCGGCCACATTGTGCTGCGCGCCACCTTCATCTGAGTAGTGCAGCTGCCACAGGTCCTTCAGGCGCGGCGATTTCTCAATGACTTCCCACGGCCCGGGCGAGCCGCCCTTGGTCTCGCCGTTATCCATGATGGCGACGCGCGGGGCAATGCCGTCCACAAATGCCGGGCTGCTGCTGGGATACCAGCCGTGATGCGAGACGACGTACACGTCCATGCGGCCCAGCTTATTCACCGGGCACATCAACTGCATTTCCCTGTCCCAGGTCAGGTCTCCCAGGTCTACCAGGCGCATTTTCCCGTACTGCATCACGATTCCCACCGAGCGAGCATTTTCGGTTTGATCCGCCGGCCGCGTGGGACAGTTCTTGCAAGCTGGATTGGGCTGCCCAGCGCCAGGCAGAGGAGCATCGATCACCTTGCCATCGGCGCTGACGATGGTGGTCGTCAGACCCTCCAGTGGAATGCTTTCCCCTGGCTGCGCGAGGATGTGTTTGGCACCCGCATGGGCCAGCGCAGCCTGATAGTTCTCGAAAGCTTGCTGGGTGGGCGCGTTGCTCGTCTCGCGATTCGTTCCGTGATCGATGACGTTGTCGACATGGATGAGTTTGACCAGGTTGGGAACGCCGCCGCTATGGTCCTGATGGAAATGCGTGAGCAGAAAATAATCGATGTGGTCGAGCCCAGCCTGTTTCACCACGGTCATAATGCGGTCCGCGTCGCGTCCGCCGTGGTCGGGCCAGCCTGCATCGACCAGCAACGACTGATGCGATGGCGTGACGAAGAGCGTGGACTGGCCGCCTTCGACATCGACAAAATAGACCGTCAGCGGTTTTGCCAACGATACTTTATGCCGCCGAAAATTTGCAGTCTGCGCGTGTACAAGCGTGACGCCAAGGAATACGAGTGCAAACGCGACACACGCTGCCGCAGTACAAAATGCCCCAAAACACTGGGATGCGCTGGATGAAAATGACCGCTTTGGACGAACCATGCTCTCTCTCCTGTTCCGCATTCGTGAACTTTCATCAATCCATAACTCGCCACTCTAGCTGCGCTTCCTGGGCTGCGCGACCGTGGCCCGCATCGCCCCGGTCGAGATTCCGCCATCCACCAGCAGAGTTTGACCGGTAATGTATCGGCTCTCCTCGGAGGCAAGAAAAACAACAGCACCGTCCAGGTCGCCTGGGCCCCCAGGCCGCTTCAATGGAATGCGGTCGCGCAAATACTCGACCCACTCCGGATCGTCGTACAGCACTTTATTCTGGTCTGTTTTGAACCATCCGGGCGCGAGGCAATTGACGGTGACACCGTGCCTGCCCCAGTCGTCGGCCAAACTCATCGTCAACTGGCGAATACCGCCGCGGCTCGCCGTATAGGGGGCGAGTCCCGCATAGCCGCAGACGCTGGTCACGGAGCCGATGTTGATGATGCGACCGTAGCCGCGCGCAATCATCTGTCGCGCGATGGCCTGCGCCACAAAAAAGCTGCCGCGCAGATTCGTATCCAGCACCTGGTTCCAATCCTGCCAGGTGATGTCAAGCGCGGGCTTGCGCACATTGCAGCCCGCATTGTTCACCAGAATGTCGATGACGCCGAAGGCGGCCTGCGCCTGCCCCGCCATGCGCGTGATGCTGGCTTCATCGCGCACGTCCAGTTCCAGCGCGACAGCCTTGCGACCCAGCGCGATCAGTTCCTGCTGAAACGGCACCAGGTCCTGCCGCTTGCGGCTGGTCAAAATTAAATCCGCGCCCTGCCGCGCCAGCGCGCGAGCAAAGCCCTGGCCCAGTCCGAGGCTGGTTCCCGTCACCAGAGCGACGCGCCCGGTCAGGTCGAACATGGGCTTCGCCGGTGTCCGGATCGTCGCTTCCGTGTTCATGCGACCGGCCCCGGCGTCAGCACCACTTTCATCAAATTCGCCTCGTGCGCGTAGAGTCGCTCAAACCAGCGCGGACCTTCCGTCAACGGAGCGACCGCGGACAACATCGGCGTCACATCGATGGCCTTGCTGGCCATCAACTCGATGGCTTCGGGATATTCTCCCGACGAAGCGCACGAGCCTTGCAGTCGAAGCTGCCGCGTGACGACAACCTGCAGCGGCAAGGCGACCTCCGGTGCAAGGTTGCCGACCAGCGTGACAGTCGCGCCTTTGCGCGCGGATGCAATGGCGGTACGCACCGTCGCCGGGCTACCCACAGCTTCCAGCACAACGTCGGCGCCGTGGCCGCCGGTGAAGGCGCGGACCTGTTCGGCAATCTTCTCGCTCGTAGTCGCCGCGTCGACGTGCAGCACTTCCTCCGCGCCAAATTTTTTCGCCAGCTCCAGCCGTCCGCGGTCTATGTCCGTCACGAGAATTTTCTCGCAGCCCGCCACGCGCAGCGATTGCAGAATCAATAAGCCGATCATGCCAGCACCCACGACCAAAGCCGAACTTCCCTGCTCCGGCGCGGCGAGATGCACGGCGTGCAAGGCGACCGAAACGGCCTCGATCATCGCGGCCTCGGCAAAACCGAGCGCGTCGGGAAGCCGGTAGACGATGCGCGCCGGGACCACGACGTACTCCGCGAAGGCGCCGTTGCGGCGATAGTCTCCGCAGGAAACACCCAGCACCTCGCGATGGTCGCATAGATTGATTGCGCCGGTTTTGCAGAACCGGCAGGTCCCGCAGGAGATGGTCGAATCGAACGTGACGCTTTCGCCGATCGCGTAGATCAGGACATCCGTACCCACGGCAGCGATGACGCCCGCAGCCTCATGGCCCATTACCAGCGGCGGAATGCGGCGGCCGGTCGAGCCATCATACCCGTGCACATCGCTGCCGCAGATGCCGCAAGCCGCGACGCGGATCAGCACTTCATCCGGCGCGAGTGCGGGCACCGGCAGATCCACCAGTTGGAGCTTCCGGTATTCGGTCAATTGC